>DUPW01000116.1 GCA_012838125.1 Papillibacter sp. | reverse complement strand
GCCCGGGGCATGGTGTCATGGGCGCGGGAAAACGCGAAAAGCTCGGGGGTGGAGGACAGGCCTGTGCGCTGGATTGTGGACGACTGCGTGAAGTTCCTCCAGCGGGAAATCCGCCGGGGCAGGCGATACGACGGGCTGATTATGGACCCGCCCTCTTACGGGCGCGGCCCCTCCGGCGAGGTGTGGAAGCTGGAGGATGACCTTTTTAACTTCGTCACCCTCTGCGCCGAGGTTTTAAGCGACGAGCCGGAATTTGTCCTCATCAACGCCTATACCACGGGGCTCTCCGCCTCCACGCTGACGTATATTTCTGAGACGATATTTACAAAACGCTTCGGCGGTTTCTCGGAAAGCGCCGAACTGGGATTGCCGGTTACGGAAAGCGGCCTTGTGCTCCCCTGCGGGGCTACGTGCCGCTGGCAGCGCCGCGCGTAAAGAAAAAAGCCGCTCGGCGGTGAACGGATGGGACGGACAATGAATACCGAAAACGCAGTTATCAAAACGGAGGATTTGGTCTACTCCTATAAGGGGATGGATGAGGAGGAGGTGGCCCCCGTCGTTTTAGGCGGCGTGAGCCTCCAAATCGAAAAGGGCACCTTCGTCGCCGTTTTAGGCCACAACGGCTCGGGCAAGACAACGCTGGCCAAACACTTCAACGCGATTTTGCTCCCCATGGGCGGGCACGTCTATATAAACGGCATGGATACCCTAGACGAGGAAAAGCTCCTCGACATCCGCAAAACCGTGGGCATGGTGTTTCAAAACCCGGATAACCAAATCGTCGCCAACGTGGTGGAGGAGGATGTGGCCTTCGCACCGGAAAACCTCGGGCTGCCGCCGGAGGAGATTCGCCGCCGGGTGGACGAGGCCCTCAAGACGGTGGGGATGTATGAATTTAGGGAGCACGCACCGCACCTGCTCTCCGGCGGGCAGAAACAGCGCATCGCCATCGCCGGGGTGCTGGCCATGGAGCCGGAGTGCGTCGTCTTCGACGAACCGACAGCGATGTTAGACCCGGTTGGGCGGGAGAGCGTCATTGAGATTATCCGCCAGCTGCGCCGGACGGGGAAGGTGACGGTTGTGCTCATCACCCACCACATGGACGAGACGATTGAGGCCGACCGGCTTATCGTCATGTCGGGCGGGAACGTCTTAATGGACGGGCCGCCCCGGGAGGTTTTTAAGAACGTGGACACCCTGCGCAAGGCGGGGCTGGACGTGCCGGAGACGGTGGGGCTTCTCTATGAGCTGAATGAATGTGGCTTTAACCTGCGGCTGGACGCCCTCTCCGTTGAGGAGTGCGCTCAGGAGATTTACGCCGCGCTCAAGGGAGAATAAAGGCGGCCCTGCGGGCGTCATTTCCCGCTGATGGGAAAGATGCACCTTGACACAAAAAGGACGGTAAAACCATTGGCTTTTTTAGAAACGAGAGGGCTTACGCACATATACAGCCCCAACACGCCCTTTGAGCACGTTGCCATACGGGATATTGATTTTAGCGCCGAAAAGGGCGAATTCCTCGGCGTTATCGGACACACCGGCTCAGGCAAGTCCACCTTTATTCAGCACCTCAACGGCCTGTTGCGCCCCACGAGCGGGACGGTCTATTTCGGCGGCGAGGACATTTTCGCCTCGAAGGAGAAAACCCGGG
The DNA here is from genome assembly GCA_012838125.1 of Papillibacter sp. Lineage (GTDB taxonomy): Bacteria > Bacillota > Clostridia > Oscillospirales > Oscillospiraceae > Sporobacter. The sequence goes on along the minus strand of DUPW01000116.1, from coordinate 1,901 downwards.
CCATCCGGTTTAAGGTGGGGCTCGTGTTTCAATACCCGGAGTACCAGCTCTTTGAGGAGACGGTTTTCCGGGATATCGCCTTCGGGCCGAAGAACATGGGGCTTTCCGAGGCGGAAATCGACGAGCGCGTCCGGGAGGCGGCGGGCTTTGTGGGGCTTTCCGAATCGGTTTTGGACAAGTCCCCCTTTGAGCTCTCCGGCGGGCAGAAGCGGCGGGTGGCCATTGCCGGTGTCATCGCCATGCTGCCGGAAGTCCTCATCTTAGACGAGCCTACGGCGGGCCTTGACCCGAAGGGGCGGGACGAGATTATCGCCAACATCCGCCAGTACCAGCGCTCCACCGGCGCCACGGTGATTATGGTCACCCACAGCATGGAGGACGTAGCCCGTATTGTGGACCGGCTGTTCGTCTTCGAAAAGGGCGCCATCGCCATGAGCGGCACGCCGGCGCAGGTCTTTTCCCGCAGCGAGGAGCTGAAATCCATCGGTCTCACCGTACCGAAGGTGACGATGGTGGCGGCACGGCTTCGGGCCATGGGGCTGGACATTCCGCCGGACATCTACACCACAAAGCAGCTGAAAACCGTGCTCTGCGCGCTCAAGGGAGGGCGGATTAATGCTTAAGGACATTACCCTCGGCCAGTACTTTCCGGGCGAGTCGGTTCTGCATAAGCTGGACCCGCGGACAAAGCTCATACTGACCTTCGTCTATGTGGTGGCGCTCTTTGCCGCCGTGGGGCCTGTGACGTATTCCCTCATGTTCGTCTTCCTCGTGGCGAGCGTTTTGATATCGGAGATTAACCTCAAGACGATTTTGCGCAGTGTCCGTCCGCTGATTTTCATCATCGCCTTTACCTTTATACTAAATATCTTCTTCACCCGGGGGGAGCCTCTGGTGCAGTTATGGATCATCACCATCAGCCGGGAGGGACTTGTCACGGCGGCGAAAATGATGGCCCGCCTTGTGATGCTCATCGTGGGCACTTTTCTTCTCACCTACACCACGTCCCCCATCGCCCTGACGGACGGGCTGGAGCGGCTTTTAAACCCCCTGAAAAAAATCCGCATGCCGGTGCACGAGCTGGCGATGATGATGAGCATCGCCCTGCGGTTTATCCCGACGCTCATTGAGGAGACGGATAAAATCATCAGTGCCCAGAAGGCCCGCGGCGCCGATTTTGACTCAGGCAACCTCGTCCGCCGGGCGAAGGCCCTTTTGCCCATTTTAGTGCCCCTGTTTATCAGCGCCTTCCGGCGGGCGGAGGAGCTGGCGGTGGCCATGGAAAGCCGCTGCTACCACGGCGGTGAAGGGCGCACCCGCATGAAGCAGCTGAAGCTCATGCGCCGGGACGCCATGGCGTTTATTATTGGCGCCATCTTAACGGCGGTTATCTTCACGCTGCGCTCGATGGGTTTTTAGGAGACGAAAGATATGAGAAACATCGCTTTGCGCCTGCGGTATATCGGAACGCAGTATCACGGCTGGCAGGAGCAGAAGCAGGATGTGACGGTGGCGGGGGTGCTTCAGGAGGCTATCCGGAAAATCTGCGGGCACGACGTGAAAGTCGTCGGCTGCGGCCGGACGGACGCCGGCGTGCACGCGGAGCGTTACTGCGCGAACTTCTTTACCGATTCCCGCATTCCGGCGGAGCGGATTCCGCTGGCGCTCAACACCGTTTTACCCTCCGATATTGCCGTCATGGCGGCGGTGGATGCGCCGCCTGATTTTAACGCCATTTTGTCCTGCGAGAAAAAGGAATACACATACATCATCCACAACGCGCGCCTGCGCGATCCTTTTTTGGCCAATCGCGCCTACTTTTACCCTGCGCCGCTGAACGAGGCTGTGATGAAGCGCGCCGCGGCGCACTTTGTCGGCACCCGCGACTTTCGCGGCGTGCG
>DUPW01000115.1 GCA_012838125.1 Papillibacter sp. | reverse complement strand
TCCATGCGGGCGCTTTTCTTATTCGGGAGGCGGCGGAAAGCTGAGTTTGAGATAGTTGTCGATGACGTAGTGTATGGCCTTCATGGGGCTGGGTATGGAGCCCCGCGTAGCCTGCATAATCGCCAAAACAAAGACGCCAACGTAAAGAAGGCTAAGGACGATAATCTCTTTCCATTTCTTTGTGCTGATAAGTTTCGGGAAATCGCCCAGTCCTAGAAAAATGAAAACGACGACAATCATTATTACCATGTTACGTCTCCCCCGACGCCATATCCGGTTTTAAGCCCGTGTTTTCTTCGTTTTCGCTTCCTTTTTGGGATGCCGTTTGCTTCTTGGGATTCTTCCCGAAACGCACAAAGGACACAAGGAGCATGAGGATGGGCAGCAATATCAGGAAAACGGCGGAGTAAGCGGGTGCGCTGCGTTTCCACTCGTTGTGTTCAAAGGTCGACTCAAAGATGCCCCGCGTGGCAACGATAATCAGAATGCTGATAACGCCGATGAAGATACGGTAATTGTCGATGCGCAAAAGCCGGGCCATCCCCGCAATCGCTGCATAAAAGCAGACGCTGATCTTAAACGTAAACGTGGTGATAAGAATGGACGCGTAGAGGATTTCAAGCCGTGTGAGAAAATCGCCGATTTCAATCAGGCGGATGGCGGAAAACGTGGGGTTGTTCGTAAACTGGAGATACCCGCCCATGGCCGCAATATCGCGCACCACGATGATAAACAGCAAAAATCCACCGATGAGGATGCCGGCTCTTAGGGCGCTTCCGATTGCCTCCGGCTTATCCATGTCCGGCGCGAACATCATCAAAACGAATATTTCGCACAGCGGCAGCATCAGCAGCCCATGAACAGCCAGGGCGTAGTTTTTCGGCGGGTGCACCAGTATGGGCAGGAAGTTTTTGAAGTCCGCCTTGTTGGCGAGAAGGAACATATTCGACACAAGAATCGACCCCACTAAAATCACCATCATGGTGCTGTACATACACATCTTATGCCCTTTTGACACCGTCATGGCGCACACCACAATCATCAGAACATACACCACGGCCTCTGGCGTCTTCGGCAAAATGGAGCTGGTTACGAAGCTGCCCGTATCCTCAAGGTTGAGAACGACAAGGGACAGAAAAAAGAAGATATAAAGAACCGCTATAAACTTCCCCAGAACCTTGCCGAAAATGGCCTCGCTCATATTAACAGGGCAAAGACCCGGATGGCGCCGTCCCAGCATACCGTAAATGCCAATGATGAGAAGCGCCACCAAAATGGCGGCCAGAACAGAAATCCACGAGTCCTGAAAAGTAAACATATAAACGGACTTTATCAGAAGACTCGACGCCACGATAAACAGCGCCGAAGCGAAGGAAAGCTGTTTCACCGATAACATACACAATCAACCTGCATTCCACCTGCCCGAAGACCCCGGAGTCTTCGGGCTTTCGTTATTTAGGATTAATAAACGTCGACGTCCGTCCCTTAAATTCCGGGATAACCTTGATTTCTACATCGTACTGCACCGTCTGGAAAAGCTCATCCCACTTGTCCTCCATGTCCTTCCACTGCTTCGGATAATACCGGCTGAGGCTTTGCCCGAAGCCGAAAATGTCGGTGTTGTATTCCTTAGCCTTTTCGATGGAGCGTGCGATTTGCTGCTTAACTGCGTCGGAGACGGCGGCCTTTATTTTCTCCATACCGGCGGGCGTAAAAAGGTTGATTCCCGGCCCTTGGTCCCCCAAGCCGATGGATACGTTCAGCTTTATATGCATCATGACGGTTCCGTCAGTAAAGACCTCCGGCTGGAGGCGGGTCTTGGAATCCGTTATTTCTATCGTGGCCGGTGTGTCCTCAACCGTTAGAAAAAGAACGCCCCTATTAAAACGGTCCTGAATGTGGAGCATCCCCTGGGTTTCAAAGTCATCCAGTTTGCCCGTCAGCTTGGTGTCTTTAAAGACGGCCGTTCCGCTGACTTTAAGATGCTTGTCGCCGTTATCTTCGACGATTGTTATAATCGGCGCAAATGCCTCCGTGGCTTTCCCCACCATGGTGGTCACGAAATCCAGCTCCGTCACATTGGGGGCCGTGGATGTGATGTCTTGATCCCGGATGAGTTCCTGTATCTCAGAGCTTGGGAGCTGCTCAAGGTTCGTGGATGTTCCGAGTATATCCACCGCCTCCCCTTCCGCGATAAAGAGGTTGACGATGAGCCGTGCTTCAGAAGCCCGAACAAAAAAGTCCAGCACATCGGAGACGCCTCTTTTTGCCATCTCCTCGCCAATGACGATGACTTTATTATGGGCAAGATAAATCTTTCGGCTGACTTTATTCTGCATCGTGCGGACGGCGAAGTTGACAGCCGGCCCCTCCTCCGAAACGTTGATGAAGGAACTGGCCCCTGTCGACGCTGACTGCGGGTCAGTCTGCTCGGCGGCGCCGATATTGGCCATCTGCAACGTTACCATAACGTTGTCATCCTCGCTGCCCTTATCAAGCCCCACGCCCACCACGATGGCAATCGTATCAAGCTCCCGCCGGTCGAAACATCCCGATTGGAGCAGGAGGATAGTGAGCGTCAGTGCGGCGGCTATGAATTTTCGCGCTTTCTTTTTAATTGTCATCGGATTTGTCCACCCCCACCGGCGGGACGTTGTACACCTTGCGCTGCTGGTCTGTGGCCATCCCCTTCGGCCGGCTAACCTGCATCCAGTTCGGCAGGAGGACAACGGAGTCCTTCTGGTCCTCCAGGTCAAAGGGCACGGAGGGCGACAAGAACGGATACCCGAAGGACTCCAGCGCCGACATGTGCACAAGGATTGCGTAAAGCCCCAAAGCAATGCCAAAGCCGCCGAAGCATGCGGCAAGCAGAAGGAGAATCAGCCGCAGGATGATGGCGGCGTCGTTTTGCGTGGGGACTAAAAAACCGGAAATGGCCGTAATGGCGATGACGATGACCATCGGCGCGCCGATGAGGCCCGCCGAAACGGCGGATTCGCCGATAACGAGGGCGCCCACGATTGACAGCGCCTGTCCCACCGGACGCGGCAGCCGGATTCCCGCTTCGCGGATAATCTCGAACACCACAATCATGAGCAGACACTCCACAAAGGCCGGAAAAGGCACGCCCTCCCGGGCCTTCGCCATGGCGATAAGAAGGCTCGTGGGGATAAGCTCATGGTGAAAGGTAGTGATGGTGACGTAAAAGGCCGGCGCTAAAATCGTAATGAAATACCCGATAATGCGGATGATGCGAACAAACGTGGCAAAATAAAACTTCAGATAGTAGTCCTCTGGCGCCTGAAAGCTCTCAAGGAATACAAAGGGAACCGTCAGGACGAAGGGCGTTCCGTCCACGATAATGGCAACGCGCCCTTCCAGTATCTTCGCCGCGGCCACGTCCGGCTTTTCCGTGTAGCCCACCGTTGCAAAAATTGAGCCGGGCTGGTCCTGAATATACTGCTCAATATATCCCGACTCTAAGATGGAGTCAGTATCGATGGCCCGAAGCCGCTTTTTTACTTCCTTTACAAGCTCCGGCTTACAGACGTTTCTCAGATAGGCGATGCACACCGACGTGCGGGTTTTCCGTCCGATGGTGAAAGACTCGAAAATGAGGGCGGGGTTTTTAATTTTCCGCCGGATAAGGGACGTGTTCGTGCGCATATTCTCGATGAAGCTCTCCCGCGGTCCCCGGATAACGGCTTCGCTGGCCGGCTCGGACACGCTGCGCATCTCCCAACCTCTGGCGTTGAGGGACAGGGCACAGGGAACGCCATCGATAAATAAAACGGCGTCGCCGAACAGGGCGCTGCCGAAGGCTTCCGACATTGTGTGCAATACGCCTATCTCGTTGACATAGACATGCTGGTGCATGATGCGCGCAATGATTTCTGTTGCGCTGTCTTCCTCGAGTTTGATGTTAGCGCGCATAAGCGGCCGGATGATGTCTTCGTTGACCGTTCGGGATTCACTCAAGCCGTCCACAAAGACGAGGGCACACTCGCGCCCCTGGCTGCCGCCAAGGCGGAATCGACGAATGACAATGTCGTTACTGTCTTGGACTTCCTCTTTCAGTTGTTTGAGAACGACGTTTAAGTCCCCGACAATATGGACTTCTTCATTCTGAACGCGCTCGCTTCCCTCATGGGACTGCTGCTTTCGGGCGAACCAGACGCCGGCTTTGCGAAGTAAAAAACTGAACATGGCATAACTCCATACACTCGTCTTTGCGTATATTAGTATGGGGCTATCCCGCATTGGCATACATAGGACAGTTGCGCCAAGTATTGGCAAAAGTGAGACGCTCCCCTTTTCTTGAATTTCCCTTCGTGCAATTTCGCCGTAAATTGCGCCATGCCGACTGTATAATATTGGTAATTTTTATGGCTAAGGGGGGCGTGAAATGGAGATTCACAAAATTCTGATTCTCGGGGGCGAAAAGCCCAGCCTCTGCTGCTACTGCCGGGACTGGAACGGGATTCCCGTTTTTATAACGGACAGCATCGCCGATTCCCGCAGCGCCGTGTATCGGGACGGGACGGGCTTTATCATCATCAGCACGAGTCTCTTGAAGCTTAAAAACGAGAAGTTCCTCCTCAATAAACTCTGGCATGAGGTTTCCCATTTGTTCTACAAGGACGTCTGGAAACCGTGGAACATTGAGCACGAATTTCGTGCCGACATGCTGTCGGCGGCCGCCACCGGCAAGGAGCTGACGGTTCAGCGCCTCTGCGCGGCGCGGCGCAGAGCGTCGCCTGAAAGTGCGGCCATGCTGGAAGAGCGTATTCACCATATAAAAACAACGCGGAACACTTTTACAAAGCGTTCCGCGCTGCAAATGCTTTCAAGCATTCGGCCCGTTACGGTTCTAAACCATTCCACGCGCCTTTCACTGTAGCGGCGTAAAGCCACCCTTTTCAAAGACAAACAGCAAGTACTCGCGGATGGCATCCTCAGAATACTCCTGATTCTTCAGCACGATGGCAAGCGTCATATTTTCAAGGAGGAGAATGAGCGTCCTGATGACAATGGCCCAGTTCTCAACGTTTCCGAGAATGGGCATTGCCTTTTGAAAATGCCATGCAATCTGCTTTTTTTCCCACTCGTCCACGGCGTCGTAAAGGGCTTCGTCTCCGTCGAACCGGAGGCTGACTTTCAGGCCGAGCCGGAAGACCTTTTTCTCCTCGTCACTGAGATGGCCGAGGGAGCGGATGTACTGTGTATAATACTCGATTACGTCACCGGACGTTATCTCTCCGGCATGGCGCGTGCGGAGATTAAAATAGTCGTTGAGGATAATCTCCTTAAACAGTTCCTTTTTGTTCTTATAATAATAGTAGACCATGGGAAGCGAACACTCCGCACCGCTTGCGATGGTGCGGATGGTCGTTCCATGGTACCCTTCCTGATCAAACAAGTCGATGGCGACGCGTTTGATTCTTTCTTTTATGTTCTGCTCCATGCTCTGCCCTTCCTCTATTGTAAGCTATGGGCAATCTTTCTCTTGATTATAACAAACCGGCCGGAAGCGGTCAAACAAAGAGGGCTCGGGAATATCCCGAGCCCCTGCCATATTGGTGTTTTGCGTTTTAGGCCGCTGTGTCTGTTTAAGACGGCTTAGGCACCCGCCTGTTGATGTCTGAGTAGCTGGAGAATCTTTTTGTACGTCATGACTTCCTCTTCGAGCTCGTTGATCTTTGTGATGATGATATTGACGTCATCACTGGAAATCTTTGGCGCTTCCGACCGGGATTTTCGTATCCACCGGTAGAAGGTGGACTTCGGAACGCCGTACTCAGAGCAGATTTGGTCGACGCTCATGCCTTCGTTGTAGTACTCAACCAGCTGTTTTCTTAGGGTTTCTCTGCACATTTTCAAGCTCCCTTCCGATAAAGACACTTAAGTATTTTGCAGATACAGTAAGCGCCTCAAAAACCGAAAGGCCCCCCTGCCGACACTCGGCAAGGGGGCGAAAAGCACCTTGTTCAAGTTCGGCAACCGGCTGTCGTAGCCGACGGCGTCGCCGCCAGCCTTAGACCCATGGCTTTGCGTCCCTGCTTTTCAACAGGTTTGCCTTTTCGATTTGAAGCGGTTTGTACCATATCCAAGAGGAAAATTACCACAATGACGCAAAAAAGTCAAGAAACATTATCAATCTTCTCACTCTTTTTCTTTCATTAGCGGAAAAGAGCGGCTTTTTCACCACTTTTGTTCCACGCAAATGAATTAGCGACCGCTTTCCCTGCAAATGAATGAGCGGGGCCTACCTCCTGCATAATCGACAAAATGAGACATTGCCGGCGCAATAATACATGGCGCGGCTAATAATGTGCCTCATCCCACCGTCGCGTTTTGTCTCTTTTATAGGCTTTCGGGTTTTCCGGCCGGCGCGTGACGGGCGAGAGGGCGCCCCATGTTTTCCGCTTCGCAGTATCGATTTTGCGCTTTTCCCTTTTGGAGAGCTTGCTGTATGGAATAAATCGCTTCATCATCCTCGCCTCCATCTCGGGTCATAATTAAAGTATAGACGGCGCTCGCCCCATTACGCCATTTTCATCAAATTTTTAATAAGGGCGGGAACAAATATACAGCCGCATAAGTCTAAAGCTATATAAAAGAGAAAACGGAGGTACATGATGAAAAAAGGAATTCTACTTCTCATTCTCGCCGTTGTGCTCACGTTCTCCTTGGCCGCTCCGGCCTTCGCCGCTCTGACGACGACATCCGCCCCTCCGTCTAAACCGTGGTACACCGACGCTGCTGAAGATTACGGTTATCAGGAGGTTTTCGGAGATGCGTTCGAGCCGGGCCGCCCCGTAACGCGCCTTGAGTTTGCCCGTCTCCTCCAAAAAGCCTTTGACATCCCGCAAAAAAGCACATCCTCCAACCACAGTGATGACATCCTTCAGGCGCTGTACGACGCCGGCATCCTCTCCGACATCACAGCCTTTAACCCCGACGGAATCCTTGACCGCGCCACCATGGTGCACTGGGTCATTAAAACCCTCGACTACCTCACCGGCGGGCAGTATGCCATCATTTTGATTATGCCCGCCCCCTTCGACGATGATGCCCTCATCCCCGATGCATATAGGGAACACGTCACCAAAGCCGTTATCCTCAAACTCATCTACGGCCGCGGCAACAACATCTTTGCGCCGCTGGAGGGCGCCACCTGTGCCGAAGCGGTCGTCATCGTCTCGCGTCTGGCCGCTCTCGCGGAGACCCTGATTCCGGACGTGACCGTCAGGGCAGGTGTCAGCCGGCAGGACGACTCTCTTGTCATGACCCTTTCTCTGAAAAACAACAAGAAAGAGACGGTCGTCATCCACCACCCAAGTATGCAGCGCTACGATTTCAAATTATTCGACATAGACGGCAATCTTCTCTACACATGGTCCCTGGGCAGAATGTTCGGCCTCGTCCTCGGGACAACGGAAATCGCCCCCGGGGAAACGCTCACATACACCGAAGTCTTAGAGGGCAACGCGTACAATGAGATTCAGGACAAAGTCGCCTACATGGCCGCCTTTATCTCCGGCACCTCTGAGGACTTTGTCATCCTTGAGGACGGGTACACGGCCTACCTCCCTGACTAAATAGCCATTTCAAAAGGAAAAGCGCCGCTTCGGGAAGCGAAGCCGGCGCTTTTTTTATTGTTTTTTAAAGCGGCGGATAATCTCACCGTTTCCCCTTTGCGGGTCGATGCCCATGGAAAGAAGAAGAGCCAGTTCCTCCTCCGTCCCAGTGCCCTGATACACGAGATTGGCCCCTGCGTCGCTGCCGCAGGCGATGAGCACCCCTTTTTCAAAGGCCTGCAGGAGAACATCCAGCTGGACCTCGTGGATACGGCGCATCACTCGGTCCTCATAGCGGCCTTGGCCAATATGGTTAAAAACCGCCACGCCCGTGGGCACCCAGACGGCGCCGGTATCGAGGAAATAGCCGATAACGCTCTCGTCCGGCCAGAAGCCGTGCTCGATGCTGTCTACGCCCGCCTCAAGGGCCTCTTTGATATAATCGGCGCCGTTGACGTGGGCCATCACCGCAAGCCCCTCCCCTTTGGCGATGCGCACGGCTTCCCGAAGCTCCGCGCCGGCAAAGGGCCGCCCCATCACGGCGCCGCCGTTCTCAAAGTCCAGCATCCCCGTTACGGTGAGCTTCACAAAGTCCGCCCCCAGCTTGAGGGCTTCTTTCACAAGGGCGTGGTAATCCTTCATCGTCTCGAAAGAGCGGCCGTACATGCCGCCGTAGCACCCTTTTTTGTGGGTAATCCAAATTGGCGTGCGGTAGTCGATGCCGTACTCCAGAGCGATAGTTTTCGCAAAGGCAGAGGCGAGGTATTTGTCGCCCCCGTCCCGATAGAAGGAGATGCCGCAGTCGCGCACCTTTTCCAGCGCGCGGCGGACATAGTCCTTGTCCACGCCGTTTTTGTGCCGCTCCATGGCATCTGTATAGCTGACCCCGTCAGCTATGATGTGTCCGTGACATTCACATTTCATGGCCTAACCTCGCCTGTCTCTAGAGAAAATTCCGCGCGATGAGCCACTGAACCGACTTATAGCTCTCCCGCGTCTCAATCGTTATGGTGGCCTCGGGGCAGCAGGTCAGTATCGTTTTGACCACGTGCTCCATATCAATAAGCCCGTCCCACAGGGCGCTGTGGCTATCTGACGTTCCGTCGTTGTTGTGCAGGTGCGCATGGCCGAGATGGGGAAGCACTTTCTCCAGCCACTCCTCCAGCGTGATGCCCTTTTTCATCATCTCCGCGTGGCCTGTATCAAGGCACAGCAAAAGGCGCCTGTCCCCCACCTGCCGGACAATGTCCACGAGCATATCTGGCTCGCTTTCTAATACATTTTCCAGAAGCAGCGTGAAATCCGGCGGCACCGAGGCCAGAAACTCCGTCCAGAACGCAACAGAGCGCTCCACGAAATACTCCGGAAAGTACACAAAGGGCATAAAGCCGGAGTGCACCACCATGCGCCGCGCGCCGTACGTTTGCGCCAGCTCCATCGCCGCCCGATACCGCCGCTTCGTCACATCCAGCACAAGCGGGTCGATGGCCGCGGGGCACAGCTCGTTAAAAGGCGCATGGAAAACGCATCGGTCAGCTCCCGCCACCCTGAGCTTTTCGCATACAAGATTATCCCAATGGCCAAAGTTTAAGTCCATGTTGGAGGCGGTGCAAAACTCGGCGATTTCAAGGCCGAGTCCGTATTCCCGTGCCGCTTCGGCGGCGTCCTCCGCAATGGTCGTAAGGTAAAGCCTGTCTTTTACGTTCTCTTTCATTTTCTTTCCCCCTACAACGCTAACGGTAACACGCCCTTGGCGACGTTGTCAAACATTCCCGAAAGCCGCTTCAAATCTTCGGCAGCCTTGACAAAGCCTGTCGCCAAGAGTAGAATTTATAGAAGCAAATTCCCCTGTTTGCACCCGCATTTTTTTCGCGGAATTGAGCATAACCGGGCAGTGCCTTCATCGGCAGATGATGTCTGGTGGCGCTTTCTGAAGGCGCCCGGCCACCCCCATCGCCGGCTGAAGGTTTTTCTTTTTCATACCACGCGGCTCTTGACGGAGCAGAAAGGGATACAAATGGATTTTACAAAGCTCAACGCATCCATACCGCCGCGGGACGATGACGCCGCCGCCGCCGCTCAACGGCACTGGGACGGCATCGCAAAGCCCCTCGGCAGCCTGGGACTTTTGGAGGACATGGTGGTGGCCCTCGCCGGCGTTTTCGGAACGCCGGACGTCCAGATTCAAAAGCGGGGCGTTCTTGTGCTGTGCGCCGACAACGGCGTTGTAAAGGAAGGTGTGGCCCAGTCGACCCATGAGGTGACTCTTGCCGTGGCGGAAAACCTCACGAAAAAGCAGACTTCCGTCTGCCGTATGGCCGGCGTAGTGGGCGCCAGCGTTATCCCCGTGGATATGGGCATGGTGGGCACGCTGGACTCGCCTCTCCTCCTCAATCGCCGCATCGCCGCCGGTACGAAGAACATGGCGGAAGGCCCTGCCATGTCAAAAGAGGAGGCCGCCCGTGCCATTCAGGCGGGAATCGACCTTGTGAAAATGTGCAAGGACGAGGGCTATAAAATCCTCGCCACAGGTGAAATGGGCATCGGCAACACGACCACCTCCAGCGCCATCGCGGCAGTTTTACTGGACAAGCCCGTTGAAGAAGTGACGGGCCGCGGCTCGGGTCTTTCAACCGAAGCCCTGAAAAAGAAGATTGAGACGATTAAAAAGGCCATCGCCATCAACAAGCCGGATCCCTCTGATGCCTTTGACGTCCTCCACAAGCTGGGGGGCTTTGACATCGCCGGTATGGTGGGGCTGTTCCTCGGCGGCGCACTGCACCGCATCCCCATTATTATTGACGGTCTCATCAGTGCCGTGAGCGCCCTGATTGCCGTGCGCCTGTGTCCCCGGTCGCGGTACGCCATGATTCCAAGCCATATATCCAGCGAGCCGGCCGGCGAGGCGCTGATGCGAAAGCTTGACTTGTCCCCCATCATCCGCGCGGAAATGCGCCTCGGGGAAGGCACGGGCGCCGTTGCCCTGCTGCCCCTTCTCGATATGGCCCTTGCCGTCTATCACGGCTCATCCAGCTTTTCCGAAATCGGCATTTCCGCCTACGAAAAGCTCAGCTAATCTCTCTGCCAAAAGCAGAGAAGGGAGTGACCCATGCGAACACTCGTATACGGCGGCGCCGCCTCCGGAAAAAGCGAATACGCCGAGGCCTTAGCCTGCGCCGGAGCCGCCCCCCTTTACTATATCGCCACAATGATGCCCTTTAACGATGAGGACGAGCAGCGCATCGAGCGGCACCGGCTCATGCGGGCGGAAAAGGGTTTTCACACCCTCGAGCGCTACACGAACTTAAAGGACCTGAAAATCCACGAGCCGGGCTGCATCCTCTTAGAGTGTCTTGGAAACCTCGCCGCAAACGAACTGTTTTCTGAGCAGGGCGCCGGGAAAAACGCCAAAAACGCCATTCTGGACGGCGTCTTCGCCTTAGAGGAGCAGTGTCATGACCTCGTGGTGGTCACGAACAACGTCTTTGGGGACGGCGGGAACTACGAAGACGGCACCTTAGAGTATATTCTGACCCTTGCGGAGGTCAACAACGTACTGGCCCAGCGCTTTGAACGGGTGATTGAGGTTGTGTGCGGCATCCCGATTGTGATGAAGGAGCCTGCCAAATGAAGTTTTTGCGTTCACTGTGTTTTGCCTTCTCCATGTTCTCGCGCCTGCCCGTCCCGACTCTTTCGTGGCGGGACGAGAATATGCGTTACATCATGGCGTTGTTCCCCTTTGTGGGTGCGGCGGTGGGCCTGATTGTCTGGCTGTGGCTCCTTTTCTGTCAAGCCCTTGACTTCTCCGTGTTTCTGCGGGCGGCGGGTCTGACGATTCTCCCCATCCTCGCAACGGGCGCCATTCACCTCGACGGGTTTTGCGACACTATCGACGCCCTGTCAAGCGGCGCGCCCCCGGAGCGCAAGCGCGCCATCCTTAAAGACCCGAACGCCGGCGCCTTCGCCGTGATTGCGGCCGGGTGCTTTCTTCTGGCCTATTTTGCCCTCTGTGCCGAGCTGGACATAACGGCGAACACGCCCCTTCTGTTTCTCTTTACCTTCACTATAAGCCGCTCCCTTTCGGGTTTTGGCGTCCTCACCCTCAAAGAGAGCACCGCCCCGGGGCTGGCCAGCTCTTTTAAGCAGTCGGCAGACAAGGGAATCTCCCTTGCCGTTTGCGGCGGATTTTTCCTTCTCAGTGCCCTGAGCCTTCTCTATTTCGGGAAAGTCACCGGTGCCGTCATGATTGTGCTGGCCCTTTTATGCTTTCTCTGGCTGCGCCACCTCGCCCGACGGAAATTTGAGGCCATGAGCGGCGATTTGGCGGGGTATTTCCTCCAGGTTTGTGAGCTGTCTCTGCTGGCGGCTCAGATATTTGTTCCGAAGGTGGTATCGGCATGGTTTTAGTCATCGGCGGTCTTGCGGCCGGAAAACGCGAGTATGTAAAAAACACATTCGGCTACTCAGACGCCGATATGGCAGACGCCGTTTTAGACGGCCGCCCCGTGCTGTACAACCTTCAGGATCTGACGGCGAAAACGGACAAGTCGGAGGAGGAGCTTCTGCCCCTTCTTCTTCAAAAAGACGTGGTCATCTGCAACGAGACGGGAAACGGCATTGTGCCCGTTGACAAGGCGGAGCGGATAGCCCGGGAACTCACCGGCAGGCTCTGCATCCAGCTGGCCGCCCACGCGGAGAAAGTTGTCCGCGTCGTTTGCGGGATACCACAGGTTTTAAAGGAGTCATAATGAACGTTCTTCTCATGCGGCACGGCAAGACAGCCGGCAATCTCCTTCGGCGCTACATCGGGCGGACGGACGAGCCCCTCTGCCCCGAAGGTGTGGAGCACGTAATAGCGACGGGGACAGACCCGACTGTAAAGCGTGTGTACGTCAGTCCTATGCGCCGGGCGGTGGAGACGGCCACGATAAAATTCCCCAACGCCCAGCAGATTGTGATAAACGATTTGCGGGAGATGGATTTCGGCGACTTTGAGGGCCTCTCTGCCGACGATATGGTGGAAAACGCCGCATACCGTGCGTGGGTTGAGAGCGAATGTCACGACGAATGTCCCAACGGGGAAAGCGGCGCCGGTTTCATCGAGCGAATCTGCCACTGTTTTGACGAACTGGTGCGCGCCTGCATCGCCCGTGGAGAGAAAGACCTTGTCATCGTGGCCCACGGCGGAACGATTATGTCCATCCTCTGGAAATACGCCGAGGAAAGGCGCAATTTTTATGAATGGCCCGTGGGAAACGCCTGCTTCTACCGCGCTGCGCTGGACGAGGCGACGTGGTTTGAACATCCTGCCCTATACGATGTGACATATCACGAGGTTCTTTCAGCAAATTCATAATAAATTCCTCAAACCCTTTCCGAGGTTTGACAGGCTTACACCCTTGTGCTATATTCGGAATCAGAATAATACTTATGCAAAATGAGAATGACTGTCGGCCGGCCTGCCGCGACTTTTGGCCCAAATGCCGCGCGGCTTTTGGGTTTTCTTACCGCGCACACCGGAATACTCGCATTTTAAGGAGCCTTTCATGAACCTGAAAGAATTTTTCGAAGCGAACCCGCGCCTTGCGATTGCCTTTTCCGGCGGCGTTGATTCCTCCTACCTCATCTACGCCGCTAAAATGCACGGCTGCGACGTGAAGGCCTATTTCATCAAATCTGCTTTCCAGCCGCAGTTTGAGCTTGACGACGCCATGAAATTTGCGTACATGCACTCCATTCCCATGCGCATCGAGCACGTGGACGTACTTCAGTCAGGAGACATTGTGGAAAACCCCGCAGACCGCTGTTTCCACTGCAAAAAAGCCGTCTTTACCAAGCTGATTGAGGCCGCCCGGGAAGACGGGTACACCATTATCTGTGACGGGACGAACGCCTCGGACGACGCCACGGAGCGGGCCGGCATGCGTGCCCTTGAGGAAATGGGCGTCCTCTCCCCCCTGCGGGAAGCGGGGCTGACGAAGGCGGAAATCCGCCGCCTCTCCCGGGAGGCGGGCCTGTTTACCCACGACAAACCTTCCTACGCCTGCCTTGCCACCCGTATCCCCACGGGAACGGAAATCACTCAGGAGCGCCTTGATCTGGTGGCCACCGGCGAAGAGCTTCTCCGGACCCTCGGTTTCTCAGACTTCCGCCTCCGCTATCTCGGCGACGTGGCCCGCCTGCAAGTACCGGCCAGTCAGTTCAAGCTGGCCTTCGAGCAGAAAAACCGCATCACGGCCATGCTCAAACCTTATTTCCAATCCGTTCTGCTGGACTTATCGCCCCGTTTAACGGAAACTATATCGTAAGCCTTATTCGGCGCCTGCGACGTATAACGCCGGGGCGCCGTATGCTTTTTTACGGAGGATAATCAATGGAGCAGGAAAGACTTCTCGCCCTCTTGCGCAGCGTAAAAGACGGAAGCCTCTCCCCCGAGGAGGCCGTGTTGACCCTTAAAATGCAGCCCTTTGAGGACATCGGTTACGCGAAAATCGACCACCACCGCCGGCTTCGGCACGGCATCGCCGAAGTCATCTACGGCGAAGGAAAAACCACAGCGCAGATTATCGGTATCATCGAGGCCATGCACAAAAATGGGGACCGCAATATCCTTATCACCCGCCTCTCCCCTGATAAGGCGCAGGAACTGTCTCAAGTGCTGGCAATCCAGTACGACCCCGTCTCCCGTATCGCCATCCACGGCTACACGCCGGAGGTGACGGCGCCGGGACTGATTGCCGTCGTCGCCGCGGGGACGAGCGACCTGCCCGTGGCCGAAGAAGCGGCCATGACGGCGCAGGCGCTGGGCAACCGCGTGGAGCGGCTCTACGACGTGGGCGTGGCAGGCCTGCACCGGCTCCTCAGCCGCCTTGACACCCTCATGTCCGCTGATGTGGTCATCGCCGTGGCGGGCATGGAAGGGGCGCTTGCCACCGTCGTGGGCGGCCTCGTCTCGGCGCCGGTCATCGCCGTGCCCACCAGCGTGGGGTACGGCGCCAGTTTCAACGGGCTGGCGGCCTTATTGTCCATGCTCAACTCCTGTTCCGGTAACGTGAGCGTCGTCAACATCGACAATGGCTTCGGCGCAGGGTATCTGGCGAGCCTCATCAACCGGATTGGGGGGCGCAGGGAATGACGCTGTATCTTGAATGCGCCATGGGTGCGGCGGGAGATATGCTCATGGGCGCGCTACTGGAACTGCTCCCTGACCC
>DUPW01000114.1 GCA_012838125.1 Papillibacter sp. | reverse complement strand
TACAGCACGCCGAGATGCTCGAGAAGGATTTTCACGCCCAAAAGGCAGAGGATGCACCCGCCTGTAATCTCCGCCGGTTTCTGAAAGCGCTTGCCGAAGATGTGACCGATACGCACGCCGATGGCGGCAAGAACAAAGGTCATCACACCGATTATCGCCGCCGCTGAAAAAATCTCAACATTGAGGAAGGAAAAGGTCACGCCCACGGCGAGGGCGTCAATGCTGGTGGCGATGGCCAGCAGGAACATGGACCGCGCAGAAAAGGAGCAGACGGCGGGGTGGTCCTCCTCCCCTTCTCCCCCCACGGCTTCGCGAATCATGTTCACGCCGATGACGACGAGGAGCACAAAGGCAATCCAGCCGGAAAAGGGCCTGATGTATTCAGCAAAGGTCGTACCGAGGAAGAAGCCGAGCGTCGGCATGAGGGCCTGAAAACCACCGAACCATGCGCCCACAGTCACGGTGTTTTTCCACGTCAGGCGCACCGCGCCAAGCCCTTTGCATATCGAGACGGCAACAGCGTCCATGGCAAGGCCAAATGCGAGAACAACGACTTCAAACAGACTCATACTTCGGCTTCCTTTGCTTTGATATTTGCCTTCTTTACGATATATTGGCGCCGAGGCGGATATATGCCCCTTTGCCCATCGCGGCAGAAAAACAGCCGAACATGTTCGGCTGTTTTGGCTGCATTATTCGGCAGACTCGCCAGAGGGTGTTTCCACAGCTTCGGCGTCTTCAGGCGCAGACGCCTCAGCTCCCGTCTCCTGCGTCGGGGAACCCGTCTCCTGAGCCGGCGATTCCGTTTCACCCGTTTCGAGAGAGCCCACCGGGACGTGAACGATTCTGTTCTGGGCGCGGTACGTGCTGCGGTCCACGTATATCCTGCTCTCCAGCTTGCCCTCCGCGTCGTACACGAGCTTGTACGTGTCCACCGTATAGCCGGTGCTGCCCGACTGCTTTGTGACGGTCTTGCCCTCTGCAACGCTCGCGTCCTCTTTATAAATCGTCTCCGGACTCGTCTTCTTGATGACCTCATAGACGATTTCGATTTTCTTGTCGTTCGTCTTCGTGCCGTAGAAGGTCATGGTGAGGTCGTTTTTCTCTTTGTCGTAATGGGTCACGATGCGGATGGGGTAATCGGTGTTGTTTTTGAACTTAAAGTCAATGGTGCCCCAGTTGATTGTGGCGTCGATGCCCAGGGGCAGGTATGAGACGGTGAACATGTGATTTCTCCGGCTGACGATTTCCAAATCGGCGTACAGCGCGTTGTGATAGAGCATGGACGATACCTGGCAGATGCCGCCGCCCACTTCGTCCACAACGGCTCCGCCCACGTAGGCGCCTGCCGGCTTATAGCCCCGCTCCGCCGTGCGCTGGCCTACAATCTTGTTAAATGAGAAGGTATCCCCCGGGTTGAGCACAACATTGTTGACGGCCTCCGCCGAAAGGCGCACATTATGGCGGCGGTTGCTCGTGCCCCCCACGTGCGTCGTCTTCTCCACGAGAACGTCAGCAAAGTAAATTTTCTGGAGAGCCTCCGTCGTCACCTCAGGCGGTGTGATGATGAGGTCAATTTCCACCGTCTGACCCGTCTCGGCGCTCTCAAGAGCCTTTCTGGCCGCTTCCACGTCAAAGCTCACGCCGTCCACATGGGGGACGATTTCGTACGTCTCGGGGTCGTACCGCGCGTCCACGGGGGCGACTTCAATCTCCTTTAAGATGGCGCCAAGGTCGATACTGTCTCCACCTTCGCTGCCGATGCTGTAATCTGCTTCCACGGGCGCATTTTTCTCCGCCGAATCGTACAGCGCGTCAACAAGCAGCTTGTACACGGCGTCTTCGTCGGCCTTTTTGCCGGCGCTGCCCTTCGTGATAAGAATCTGCTTCTCGGTGACGGTGTAGCTGTCCTTCTCCGCTGTGGTGTTAAAGTCCTCCACGCGCTCATGGACGAGGGCGCGCAGGTGGTCTTCATTGAGGGGGCCGAGGTTGTCGCGCATGACGTCCCGGCTTGTCACGAAAGAGAGCAGGTAATTGAGGCCCTGACGGAACACGTTTTTCGTCCGGCCGTTATCGTATGCAACCCGCGCCGCTTGCTGTGACGTCAGCGATAGGCCCGCCTCCGTTCCCGTCACCACAAGCGAGACGTCATCCGGAAACGTCACAACGGCGTAGACCTGTTCGGTGTTTTTGTCGTAACCGGCATTGACGAGAGCCTCCGCCGCCTGCGAAAGTGTGAGCCCTCCGAGGGGGACGCCGCTTGCCGAGACGTTGGGGAAAACGGTATTCAGGCCACCGGCGTAAAGCCCGGCGCCGAAAATCCCCCCGGCGATGACCACAACAAATGCCAGAAGGGTTATCAGTATGACCTTAACTGTCTTGTTCCCTTTTTTTTCTACTGTTTTCTTCACTGTAACACTCTTTTCTGCCGAAATGCCCATATTATCCCATTTTGCCGCCAATTTCGCAGCTTTTCTAATAGTCTAACGAGATGGGCACTATTAATTCAAGAACAATCGATTACATTTGGATACATGTCTGTTACTCTTTTCCCCAACAGGGGCTTAAATGCCCCGGAACATCTGGACTTCCTTCGGCTTTAAGTCAAACAGTGTCAGCTGGGAGCGCAGCAGGGCGTCTTCCGGCTGCTCCCACGGGCGCGTCATCTCCGAGCGCTGCTTCGTCTGTGTTTCAAGCAGCTGCCCGATGAGGGTGTTCGAGCGCAAAAATCCCTCCGGTGTAAAGCTCCACCGCCCGTCGTTAAACTGGGCCCAGCCGTGTTTTTCGTACGTCTGGAAAAGCTCCACCGCCTTTTCCATGCTGCAGGGGTAGATGTCGTAATACTCCTCCTCGGAGATGCCACGGGTGGTGCGCAGGCGGAGCATGAGGTACTCACTGGCACGCTCAAAGTCGGTGATTTCTTCGCTCAAATCCACCACCGTTTTGCCCTCCCGCACGTTCTCGATGTACCGCTCAAGGTCGGCGATGAAATTGTACCGCTTGCCGCCCACGTAGGAATGGGCCCCGGGGCCGAAGCCGATGTACTCGTCCCCCAGCCAGTACTTGAGATTGTGGCGCGATTCATAGCCCCGCCGGGCGAAATTTGAAATTTCGTACTGCTTAAAGCCGAACCGCTCCAGAGCCTCCACTGCGTACAGGTACATATCGGCCTGAGCGTCGTCGTCCGGAATGAAGGGGGAGTTTTTGTATATGTATAGCTGCGACCCCTCTTCAATCTTCAGGCCGTAACAGGAGATGTGGTCAGGTTTTAACGCCGCGGCGCGATTGAGGGTTTCCGCCCATGCGTCGCGAGTCTGGGAGGGCAGACCGTAAATCAGGTCAATACTGATGTTCTCAAATCCCGCTTCCCGGGCGTTTTTCACCGTCTCCTCCGCGTCGGCAAAGGTGTGGCGGCGCCCGAGACTTTTAAGCAGTCCGTCGTCCGACGTCTGCACGCCGATGGATATGCGGTTAAATCCGGCCCGCACAAGCCGCTGCATCTCGGGTTTCGTGATGGTGGCGGGGTTGACTTCAACGGTCACTTCCGAGTCCACCAGCACGTTGCCGTGCTTTTTCAGGGCGTTAAAGAGGCTGATAAGGCGGTCGCTGCCGTAGAAGCTGGGCGTGCCCCCGCCGAAGTAGACGGTGTCAATGAGATACCCGTCGAGCTGCGGTCCATACTCTTTGATATGACGAAGAAGGGCATGCTGAAAGTCCGGCATGTGCTTTTCGTGCCCAGCCAGAGAGTAAAAATCACAGTATGCGCATTTCGCCATGCAAAACGGCGTATGAATGTAGATGCCGAGGTTTTTCTTTGTGGTTTCCATAACCCTTTCACTCTTACCACGTCATAAGACGCATTAGTCAACAAGCCTTGGATCGTACTTTGAATAATGAAGGACGCCCGCCAGTTCCGTTAGAAGCGGCGAAACGCCAGAGCTTTCGTACAGGATTTTTTCCGTTTTCAGGCTGGTGTCTTCAATGGCAAACAGGGGCAGAGACACGGTGACCTTCGTGCCCACACCCACCTGAGACTCCAAAACGGCGCTGCCGCCGTGCTGGCGGGCAATCAGCTGCACAATCGTCATGCCAAGGCCGATTCCACGGCGCACTTCCCCGCTCCCCTGCACCTGATAGCGGTTCCAGACCGTGGCAATCTCCTCTTCGGAAAGCCCTCTCCCGTTGTCCGCAACGGAGAAGATAACCCGTTCCTTGTTTGACGAGACGGAGAGGGTGATTGTTCCGCGGTCGCCGATACCGGCCACGGCGTTGGACACGAGGTTGAGTATCAGTTTCATGATTTTCTCACGGTCGGCAAAGATGAGAATCGGCTTCTCTCCGCCCATAACGTCCACAGAAATCTCTTTGCCCTGCAAAACCGTGTTGAGGGAATCGGTCAGCTCCTTTACCAGCATAGCCATGTCGAAAAAGGTGCAGTTTAAATGATACGAACCGCGCAGGTAGCTGCTGAAATCGGATAGGTTATTCGTCAGGCGCAAAAGGCCGAAATAACTGTGAGTCAGCATGGCCGTATAGGTGTCCAGCTTCTTATTGCCGAGGCCTTCTATGTGCTGGAACATCAGACCGGAGGCCATTTTCATGACGCTGAGGAGATTACGCATCTCGCTGCTGGCCGCTTCGATGGCGCAAAGGGCCTGCTCGCCGACACTGTCGGCCTTGCGCAGAATCAACACGGTGTACCCGTGATGGATGACGGCGTTAACTAAAATGGCCACGCCATCAACATTGATTTCTTTTGTGATGGGCTCCTCGTCGATGGCGGGGATGGGTCCGTCAAATATCGTCTCGAGGTTTATGCTTTCAATATCCGGGAAAAATTGCGTTGCTGCCGAATCGTAGTAGAGCACCGCTCCGTCTTTTAAGACAACAACCGCTTCGTAGGAATACATTTTATTACGATGCACAGACAAGAACAAAACACCACATTTCGATTATACTTTATTTAAAATCACTTGGCCGGCACACAAAAAGTCCGCCGGGGAAAACCGGAACCCCGACGACGTCTTCACATGCGTTAAAGACCTGCCAAGACATTTATCTCTCAAAATAACTATGCGGGAATTTCAGCCGGAAAATACACGTAAAACCTTTCCACTGATGCGACGGAAAATGTAACGGAATCTTATGTAATACCATGAGAATTCTGACAAATACGCCCTTAATAATAGCAAAACGAGCTGATATACTCAAGACTTTTTTCTCAATATTTGTAAGAAAAACATAATCTTTATCAAAAGCCTTTAATTTGTGTGAGAAAATTGATATAATTTGTTGAATTAATCCTGCCGGTTTGGCAGCTTATGGAGGAATAGAAATGAGCATCAAAGTCGGCATAACAGGCTTCGGCCGAATCGGTCGAATCGCCCTGCGCGCCAGTTTGGATCGTGACGATGTTGAGGTTGTGGCCATCAACGCCACCTACCCGACGGACTACATGGCCTACATGCTAAAGTACGACACCATCCACGGCCGCTTCGGCCACGAGGTCACCTACACGGAAAACAGCCTCATTATCAATGGGCGAACCATCCCCACCTTCTCGGACCGCAACCCGGAGAACATCCCGTGGGGCGACACGGGCATTGACTGTCTCATCGACGCAACGGGTCAGTTCAGAACCCTCGAAAAGGCCTCGGCGCACCTGAAGGCCGGTGCGAAGAAAGTCGTTGTGACGGCGCCTTCGTCCGATATTCCCATGTTCGTGGCCGGCGTCAACTTCGACAAGTACGACCCGTCCATGGATATCGTCTCCAACGCGTCCTGCACCACGAACTGCCTTGCCCCCATAGCGAAAATCATCCACGACCACTACGGGCTCGCCTCCGGACTGATGACCACCGTCCACTCCGTCACGGCAACGCAGAAAACGGTGGACGGCAAATCCCTGAAGGACTGGCGGGGCGGGCGCGCTGCGTCTTACAACATCATCCCCTCCACAACGGGTGCCGCCGCAGCCGTCGGAAAGGTCATCCCGGAGCTTAACGGCAAGCTCACGGGCATGTCCATGCGCGTTCCGACCCTCGACGTCTCCGTCGTGGACCTCACCGTCAATCTCGAGCGGCCCACCACGTACGCGGAGGTGTGCGCCCTCATGAAGCACTGCTCTGAAAACGAGTACAAGGGCATCGTGGGTTACACGGAAGAGGCCGTGGTCTCCTCCGACTTCATCGGCGACCCCCGCATCTCCATCTTCGACGCCGCCGCCGGCATCCAGATGACGGACACCTTCATGAAGCTTATCGCGTGGTACGATAACGAGTGGGGCTACTCCGAAAAGGTCTTAGACCTTGCCCGCCTCGTCGTGGAAAATTCGAAATAGGCTCTACTTAATACGAAACGCTTACATTGTTGAGATGTTGCAAAAAACGCGTGCCGCATGTTGCGGCACGCGTTTTGATTCGGCGTCTTTGTTTAATTACTGGCCCGAGGTGGGGTCCACGTCGTCGTCGCGCCAGTTCCAATCTCTGTCGCCCTTGAACACGGTGGCGTTCATTTCGTTGGAGAGCATGACGAGGTTGGCGTCCGGGAAGCGGCGGCACATCTCGAGGAAGAACTCGCCGGCCGTCCTTGTGCTCTCGAGGACTTCTTCCGTGGCGTGCAGGTATTCGCGGGTGAAATCCACGGAGCAGTGGGTAAAGGGCATGCCGGGTTTCGCATGGCCGGGGATAATGACTTCCGGGTTCAGGGCTTCGATGAAGTCAAGGTCCTCAAGCCACTTCTGGCGCTCGGCCTTCGTCACTTCGCAGGTGAACGGGTGCGACTGGGAGAAGAGGATGTCGCTGCCGTAGACCGTCTTAATGGAGGGAATCCAGACGAGAGAGTTGTACTTGACGTCGCCCATGCGCTCGGTGAAGATTTCGATGCGCTCCCCTTCAATCATGATGCAGTTGTCATCTCCGAGGGGCTCTAACTCCACTCTCTTCGTGCAGACGTTGAGCTTGCCGATGACCTGGGTCCAGTGGTCGATCTTGTCATAGAACTGGTCATAAATCATCTTGTAGCAGTCTTTCGGGGCGACGCACTTGGCGCCCGGGAACTGCTCGGCTATGTACGCCGTGCCGAAGTAGTGGTCCGGGTGGGCGTGTGTGACGAAAATGTGGGTGAGATCCCGGCCCAGCTCGCTGATGAGGGCTGCTACGCGGTAGGCGTCGGAACGTCTCCACTGGGTGTCGATGAGAACGGCTTCCTTCTCACCGTAAACGATAACAGAAGCGACGGAGAAACCGTCCTCAGGGGCAAAATAAACGAGAGTTTTCAGCTTGCCCTTGCCGTGGTCAACTAACCTGACTTCCATGAGTATACCTCCAAATGTCGTAAGTAAGTTACAGCACGTGGCTAATCAAACTACCAGCATTATAACAGTCCATTTCGGAAACTGCAATCACAATCCTTATTGACTTTTCTCCGAAAAGCGTGCCGGCACTGCACCTGCGCCTTTATGAGCAAGTTTGGTCTTGAACGTTTCCGGCCCATACTGTATAATATAGCATGCTAAGACACAAGAAAATGACGCATATCCGGGTGTAGCGCAGTTGGTAGCGCGCCTGCTTTGGGAGCAGGATGCCGCAGGTTCAAGTCCTGTCACTCGGACCAATAAGGGACGATTGTTTTGATAGAACAATCGTCCCTTATATTTTTCTCAGAATTGTACGTTTAAGGTTGTTTTTCGAACTTTATTGAGTTTTACTCCGTAAAATATGTG
>DUPW01000113.1 GCA_012838125.1 Papillibacter sp. | reverse complement strand
ATCCGGAGGGATAACACGCCTTGTGGTTATGAAATGTCAGGTTAAGCGGAGCACCTAAGTGGGAAAGACGCCGGCATGGGGCGTTATAGAAAGGCTATCAGCGGGTGCGCTATCGGCAGCGGCCTGACATAATGAGCCCAACACACGAAGTAACGCCCAAGACGGGCAAGTGACAGCCCAAAATGGCTATTTCTCCCGCCAGAGGAGGGGAAAGACGCGCGAAATGACCGGCTGGATAGCCAGCGCAATGACAACGCTGCCGCCCCACTGGATGAGGTTGAGGGGGAGAGCGGTGAGGGCGTATGTCAAATCGAAGAAAAGGGTTTCAAAGAGGAAGTATCCGCCCGTCATAATGGCGCCGCCCACCACAAGGGCGAGGGCGTAAAAGGCCACGTTGCGCACGCGCATAATCATGCCGGCGCAAAGGCCCATCAGCCCCTTTATGACGAAGGTGGCGGGGATGTAAATGGCGGCGGCCGCCGCAAGGTCAGCCAGAGCGCTGCCGATTGCCGCAACGGCGGCGGCAATGGGGCCGCCCAGCATGTAAGCGGATAGGAAAATCACTGTATCGCCCAGGTTAATGTACGCGCTTGAAGTCCCCGGGACGGGGATACGTGTGAGAAAGGTCACGAGAAAAACCACGGCGGCGAGTACAGCGGAGTAGGTGAGCCTCAGGAGTGTTTTGTTCATTAGGGAACCCCCTTTAGTTGAGTGCGCGCTCATTGCTGGCGCGGGGGAGAATGGTGCGAATTCCGTCATACCCCACGGCGGCGGGCAGGAAGATGGCCTGCGCAGCGGCAAGATGCTCTTTGGGGTTTCTCAGCGCGGGACTGAAATGGGTCAGCCACAATGCACGTGCGCCGGCGGTGCGGGCAAGGCGCGCCGCATCCTGAAAAATCATGTGGCCCTTTTCGTTCATCTTATCACGCATATTCTCGTCGCCGTACATCCCTTCGCAGATAAGGAGGTCTGCGCCGCTTGCCAAATCCACCATGTTCTCGCAGTACACCGAGTCGGTAATATACGCGATGCGGATAGGCGGGCGCTCCCCGTCCAGCACCTGCTCGGGGCGGACGGTCCGCCCGTCCGGCAGTTTCACGCTATCGCCCCTGTGGAGAACGCTGTAGAGCCTTTTCGGGATGTCCAGCGCCGCCGCCTTCCGGGGATTGAAGATGGGCTTGCGGTGATAACTGATGCGGTAGCCTAAGCAGGGCACACCGTGATTGAGCATGCGGTAGTGAATGTGCGTTTCACCGATATGATAATCACCGCCGCTACCATGCAGCTCCACGAGTTCAACGGAGAAAGGCAGACCGCCGGCAATACTCGTCAGCGCCGAGACGACGGCGCGCAGCCCCCGGGGGCCGATGATTTTCAGCGGCGTGACTTTCCCCTGATTGCCGAGGGTGAGGAGCAGGCCGGGCAGGCCGGCTATGTGGTCGGCGTGGAAATGGGTAATGAGCAGCGTCTCCAGCCGCGCCATGCGCAAGCCGGCCTTGCGAAGGGCAATTTGCGTCCCTTCGCCGCAGTCTATTAACACAGCTTTTCCCTGATATTCAAGCCAGCAGCAGCTCAGCCACCGCTCCGGAAGGGGCAGCATTCCGCCGGTGCCGGGCAGACATACGTCAAGCATAAGAGCCTCCGGTTCTTTTTTGAGCAAAGGCCATGGGCGCCTTTACCATAATTCTAATACGCATGATGCGACAGCGTCAACCTTTCATTCTGGTATGTTTTAAAAACGCACAAAACTCAAAGTTCATTTTGTCAGAAACGACGAATCGCAACTGCCGGCTGGTCAAGCCCTCCGCCGGACTGTATGATTAGGACAAAAGGGAGTGTGAATCGTGCCGAAACGTAAGCGGCTTCAAGGATTTCTGCGGGAGATGATGCTGCACCCGCAGTGCATAGACATATCCGAGACGGCAAAGGCCTTTGCCGAGGAGATGCGGCGGGGGCTGATGGGCGGCCCGTCTTCCCTTATGATGCTCAAAACGTACCTGACTGCACCGGAGCGGGAAAGGCTCCGGGGGCGGGCCGTGGCGGTGGATATCGGCGGGACGAACCTGCGGGCCGTGCTGGCCCAGGTGCAAAACGGAAAGGCGGATATCCTGCGTGAGGCAATCACCGCCGTTCCGGGAAGAGGGGAGCACCTTACGAAAGAGGCCTTTTTCGACGCCGTTGCGAGGCATATTATACCTGTCTCGGAAGGGGGCGACGCCCTCGGTGTTGCATTTTCCCATTCGGCGGAGATTCTCCCTAATTTAGACGGGCGCATCCTGTCCCTCAGCAAGGAGATACGCGTTTCCGGCATAGAAGGCGCCGAAGTCTGCCGTGAGATTCAGGCGGCGCTGGGGCGGCTTAGAGCGCATGTCCCCGCCCGGTGCGTCCTGCTCAACGACGCCACGGCCGTGGCTCTCGCGGCGGCGGAGGAGGCGGAGGGGGAGAACGTCATCGGCCTTGTGCTGGGAACGGGCATGAACTTAAGCTGCTATGACGGTGGCGCGGGGATGTTTATAAACACCGAGGCCGCTGGGTTTAACGTTTTCCCGCGTGGAGAAGTCGACGCCCTTCTCGACGCGGGCACTGCAACCCCGGGGGAGCACCTTCTGGAAAAGGCCACGGCGGGGCGCTATATTGGCGATCTCGTCCTCACCGCCCTGCGGCTTGCCGCTCAGGAGGAGCTTTTCTCCCCGGGAATAAATGAGAGTGAGCCGGCTGTGAGCACCCTCACGGCGGATTCGGTGAGCGCCTTTCTCGCCGGCAAGGGGGAGGGGGATGTTCTCCGGGCCCTGTGCGGCACGCCGGAGGACGAAAAGGCTGTCACGGCCATAATTGAGGCGATTTTGGAGCGGGCGGCACGGCTGATAACGGCGGCTGTGATGGGTGTTCTCATCCACACCGGCGTCGGCGCCCATCCACAGCGGCCCGCCGCACTGTCCCTTGAGGGGAGCATGATTCTCCGCATGCACACCCTGCGCCCACGGGTGGAGGCGCTGCTGCGCTGTGAAACGGAAAAGCTCGGCCGGTCCTGCACCACAATAGCGGCGCAGGACGCCGTCATACGGGGCGCCGCCCTTGCCGCCCTCATGGACTGACGCAGACGCCGTATAAAGGGTATGCCGCGGGACGGGTCGGAAATGACAGGGAAAATGCTCTGCTCCACCCCGACGTTTAACATATCCCGAATAAGAAGGACAAAACCACCCGCACCAAAACGTTTGCCCGCCGGCAGCTTCGATGAATAGAATATATTAAGCAAGAAAAAACGGTTCTATAATAAATGTTGGGGTT
>DUPW01000112.1 GCA_012838125.1 Papillibacter sp. | reverse complement strand
GGGTCGCGATTTTTCATCAGCACCTCAAGGGCAGCCGGCTTGTCCGCTCCCGGCTCGGCGTAGAGCACGAGGTAATGGCGCCCGTCTTCAAAAACGAGAAGGGCGTTTTGGATGGCGTATCCGTTTTCATGAAGCCATGTCTCCAGCACGTGGATTTTCGACTGGGGCTGCAGGATAAGGCGCACACCGCGCAGTTTTATCCACGGGGCCCGGGCTAAAATCCCCGCCATGGTCTCGCCACCCATACCGGCGAGAACGGCGGTGTCAACGGGCTCCTTTTCTAGGCCCTGCAGGCCGTCCGTCAGGCAAAAGCGGATGACGTCAGTAAGCCCCAGCTCCGCCGCCGTCTGCCGGGCGCGGCTTAAGGGCCCTTCCCCAATGTCGCAGGCGTACACCGCCCCAGCGTGGCCTGATAAAACAAGGTGCGCCGGCACAAAGCCGTGGTCCGTTCCGATATCCGCCACCACCGCCCCCTGAGGCACGAAGGAGGCCACCGCCGCAAGGCGTTTTGAGAGTCTCACTCCGCCTTCTCCCGCACAACGAAAAAGCGGGGGCGCTCCCCCGCTTTCCGCCTGTTTCATATCGCGATTACTCGACGAACGCGTTGAGCTCTTCGAGGAACTCATCAAGGTTAACCCCGTGCGCCGCGCAGGCTTCTTCCAGCGTTTCGCCGCTCGCCATCGCACAGCCGAGGCAGTGCATGCCGATGGACTGGAACAGCGGAACGGAATTCGGCGCAATCTTGAGGATATCCGCGATGATGGTGTCTTTCGTAATCGTCATTATAATGAACCTCCGTTATACACTGTATTATTTGCTGACCATTATATATTATTACATTTTCGATTTCAACAGAATTCTTCCGGACTATCCAAAATATTGGTGCAGATGGTTACGTTCCGTCCGAAGTTAGCATTGGCGGTTTTTATCGTATTATGTGAAAAACCGTCTGGATAGAAAAACAAAAAAACATGACCCTTTGATGAGGGCCATGTTTCCAAATTTGGACACTACCAGCAGGCGATTACACCGTTTCCCGAATGCGGGCAAAGCATTCACTGCAGTAGACCGGGCGGTCGGTTTTGGGCTCGAAGGGCACCCGCGCTTCACCACCGCAGGATGCACATACGGCGGTGTGATACTCACGGGGACCGCGCGCGGCGTTCTTGCGAGCATCACGACAGGGTTTGCAACGCTGCGGCTCGTTCTGGAAGCCCCGCTCAGCATAGAATTCCTGCTCGCCCGCTGAAAATACGAACTCAGCTCCACATTCCTTGCATACTAAAGTTTTGTCTTCGTACATGATTTAGAAACCTCTCTCTTGATAAAAAATCTTACCCTACCGGGCTCTATGCGCTTCAGTTTTCACTGATTATCGCCTGCATTAACAAGCTCTGCGAGCTTTCTCCTGATGCGCTGAACGGCATTGTCCACCGATTTGGAGGTTATATGGAGCTCAGCGGCCATATCTTCATATTTCATGCCTTCAAGATAAAGGACCAAAACTTTGCGTTCCAGACTCGATAGACGATTAATAAGCCGGTGACGCAACTCACCGACCCGTTCCCTTGCGATAAGCAGTTCTTCAGGATCCCGCAGAAAATACGTTCCCTGGGTATTGTTTTCATCAAGAGCTGGAAACTCAAGGGGAATGTGGTTGTTGAGTGGACTGTGCTTAAAACTCGACGCAGATCGAATGGCGCTGTAAAGACGCCTGCGGATGCAGTGTTCGGCGTACGTTCTGAACCGGACGTCTTTCTCTGGATTATACGT
Organism: Papillibacter sp.; assembly: GCA_012838125.1. Lineage (GTDB taxonomy): Bacteria > Bacillota > Clostridia > Oscillospirales > Oscillospiraceae > Sporobacter. The sequence goes on along the minus strand of DUPW01000112.1, from coordinate 25,018 downwards.
CCTCACCGCCGAAAGGAGGCCGAACATGCCTTCCTGGATGAGGTCCTCCCCATCCCCGCCGGCGAGAAAATAAGGGCGCGCACAGATTTTGACGACGGTGCTGTACTTCTGAAAAAGCTCTTCAAGAGCCATATCGTCCCCGGCGGCGATGCGCCGGAGCAGCACTTCGTCTTGTGTATGTGAATTTTTTTGCATAAATGTAACCAAAGAATTAGTCTCTTTAACACTGCATATTATAGATTCTGCCAGTGATAAAGTCAAGTATTTTCGTAAAGTTTCTAAAAAACAATAAAAATCTCGTCAGATTTCTAGCACTTTTATCACATTGACAAGAGTTTCCACCGTTTTCCAAGCCGTCTGCTCCTCCTTCGCCTCCGCCATGACGCGAATGAGAGCTTCCGTACCGGAGGGACGCACCAGCACGCGCCCGCTCGCCCCGAGGGCCTTTTCCTGCTCCCGGATGGCCTCCTGAAGCTGCCGGCTTTGCATAATCGCTTCTTTTGCCGCATTGCCGCCCTCAACAGGGATGTTCACCATCACCTGCGGATACTGCCGGAAGGTGTCGGCAAGGCGCGAAACGGGCTGATTCGCCGCAGCTGCGACGCTGAGGAACTTCACAGCCGCCAGCTGCCCGTCTCCCGTTGTGGCGCTATCGAGGAAGATGATGTGTCCCGACTGCTCGCCCCCTAAAACGGCGCCGCACTGCTGCATCCGCTCGAGGACATTGCGGTCTCCCACGGCGGCGCACTCAAGGGCGATGCCGTGTTCTTGGGCGAAGGCGTGAAAGCCCATGTTGCTCATCACCGTGGCCACGATGGTATCGCTTTTCAGCCGCCCGCTTGCCTTCATAGCAAGGCCGAGGACGCTCATCATGCGGTCTCCGTCCACAAGGGCGCCCGTCTCGTCCACGCAGAGGCAGCGGTCGGCGTCCCCGTCGAAGGCGAAGCCCAAATCGTATCCGCCCTCCCGCACAAATTCGGCAAGACGATTCATATGGGTGGAGCCGCAGTCTGTGTTGATGTTTATCCCGTCCGGCTCATCGCACAAAACGGTGCAGTCGACTCCCAGCTTTTCAAACAGACGCCGCGCCGTGACGGACGCCGCGCCGTTTGCGCAGTCGATGGCGATGCGCAGTCCCGACACGTCGCACTCCGCGGCGGCGGCGAGGTAGTCGATGTACTTTTGCAGCCCGCGGCCGTTATCGGGCCGCACACGGCCGATTTTGTCGTGTGTTTTATGTACGCAGGTTTCGCACCCGTCAATCATCCGCTCGATGCGCTCTTCAAGAGCGTCGGGGAGTTTAAAGCCGCTGCTGTCGAAGATTTTGATGCCGTTGTGCTCGTACGGGTTGTGGGAGGCGGAGATGACGATGCCTAAATCCGCCTTCTCCTGCACCGTCAGATACGCCACCGCCGGCGTCGGCAAAACGCCCAGAGGCGTCACATCCACCCCTGCCGAGCAGATGCCGGCAATAAGGGCCGCTTCCAGCATATCCGAGGAGATGCGGGTGTCCTTTCCGATGAGAATCAGCGGTTTTTCACCATCCGGCGTGCCGTTTTCCACAAGAAGCGTGGCGGCGGCACAGCCGACTTTAAAAGCAAGCGTGGCATCGAGGGTGTCGTTGACAATGCCACGGATACCGTCCGTTCCGAAATATTTACCCATTCGCTTTCAATCAGTCCTTAATTTGATATAGATGGGGCTAAAGGCTTATTTGCTCTCCCGCCGCCGCCCCGAAGGCGTCAAGACCCAGGTGCTCGTATGCTTTCCGCGTGACGCACCGGCCCCGAGGTGTGCGGGTGAGAAATCCCTGCTGCATGAGATAAGGTTCATAGACATCTTCAATTGTCACAGGTTCCTCGTTGATGGTGGCGGCGAGGGTATCAAGGCCCACGGGCCCGCCGTCATAGTGCGTAATGATGCTCTCGAGGAGCCGCCTGTCCACTGCGTCAAGGCCCAGCTGGTCCACCCCCAGCATAGAAAGCGCCTTATCCGCAATCTCCGTGGTGATGACGCCGTCGCCCCGTACTTCCGCGTAGTCCCGCACCCGCCGCAAAAGACGGTTGGCGATGCGGGGCGTGCCACGGCTGCGTCGGGCGATTTCCAGTCCCCCCTGCGGCTCCGTTGGAATCTCTAAAAGGTGCGCCGAGCGCAAAACAATCTTCTGTAGCTCCTCAGGGGTGTACAGTTCCAGCTTCAGGTCGATGCCGAACCGGTCCCGCAGGGGCGAGGAGAGCTGGCCGGAGCGGGTGGTGGCGCCCACGAGGGTGAAGTTTTTCAGCTCAAGGCAAATCGATGTGGCCGCCGGGCCCTGCCCGATGATGATGTCAATCTGCTTATCCTCCATGGCCGGGTAGAGAATCTCCTCCACGGCGCGGTTTAGCCGGTGTATCTCGTCAATAAACAATATATCGTTTTCGTTGAGATTGGTGAGCAGTGCCGCAAGGTCCTTCGGCTTTTCGATGGCAGGACCGGATGTTTTGCGGAGGGTGCCGCCCATCTCGTTTGCGATAATGGCGGCCAGCGTCGTCTTTCCAAGTCCCGGCGGGCCGTGCAGCAGGACGTGGTCGAGGGGCTCGCCCCGCCGCCGCGCGCTTTCGATAAAGATGGAGAGATTCTCCCGCACTTTTTCCTGTCCGATGTATTCCCGAAGGGTTTGGGGGCGGAGCGTCACCTCGGCGGCGTCTTCGCCCAGTTGCCATGCCGCAAGCAGCGTTCCGTCCTCCTCTCCGCGGGGAGAGGTTACATCGCTAAAATCGATGGGCACCTTAAGTCACTTCCTTCCGTGCCGTTTGAGAAAAGGCCGCAGCGTGGGCCGCGGCGATATCGTCATTTCAAGCTGTTTTTGAGGACCTCACGGACGATGTCCTCCACCGTCATGGCCTGCAGGTCGAGTTTGCGCAGGGCCGCGGCAATCTCCTGCTGACTGTAACCTAACACAGTCAGAGCCTCGGAGGCTTCCCGCACCTTCTCCACGCCACCCGTCACGGGCATCGGCTCGATGGCCGCACCCTTTTTCTGCAGGGCGGACTTGGCGATTTTGTCCTTCAGCTCTAAAATCACCCGCTGGGCCAGCTTTTTGCCCACACCGGGCGCCCCCATGAGGGTCCGCTCATCCTCGTTAATAATGGCAAGGGCCAGTCCCTCCGGTGTTCCCGAGGACAAAATAGACAGCGCCGCCTTCGGGCCCACGCCGGACACGGTGATAAGCTGCTCGAAAAACCGCTTTTCACTGGCGTCGTAAAACCCGTAGATGTCGAAGGCGTCCTCCTTGATGTGGCAGTATGTATAAAGCCGCGCTTTTTTACCCGCCTCAAGGCGCGCCAAAGTATTCGTACTGGTTCGGCAGGCGTATCCCACACCGCCCACATCGATAACGGCCAGCGCCGGCTCTAAGACGGCAACGGTTCCTTCTAAATAGTAGAACATACATTTCCTCCAAGCTGACTGAGGAGCGATGACGCCGCACGGGCGTGGCATATCGCCACGGCGAGGGCGTCTGCCGCGTCGTCCGGCTGGGGGACCTTGTCCATCCCCAAAAGGCGCCGGACCATTTCCATCACCTGTCTCTTCTCGGCGCGGCCGTACCCCGTGACGGTCTGTTTCACCTGCAGCGGGGTGTATTCAAACAAGGGGACGCTTTTCTTCTCCCCAGCCAGGAGAATGACGCCGCGCCCCTGGGCCACGGCGATGGCCGTTGTGGTGTTGGTGTTAAAGAACAGCTCCTCCACGGCGATGGCGTCCGGCTGAAAGGTGTCGATAAGCTCCGTCATGTCGCTGTAAATCTGCGCAAGGCGCAGGGAAAGGCGCTGACCCGCTTTTGTGCGAATCACGCCGCAGCGCACAAGGGACTGTTTGGCACCCTGGGCCTTTATGATGCCGAAACCCACCGTTGCGATGCCGGGATCGATGCCGAGAATTATCATCCTGTTCCTCCGCCGCCCTTGCGTTCGCGCTTTCGCTTCCTGCTTTCTGACAAGGGATATTGTGCTTATTATACCATGGCCTTTTAGCCCGTGGCAACAAAATGGCTCATCCCCCGCAGCGGCGCCTCTCGAAAAGCGGCGCCGCCCGTAAAATGAACGAAGGCGCCCTGACAGCGCCCCGTTCGCTCTCCCTCTGATATTTCTATCACGGCAACGTATGCCGTCAGTCTGCAAAATCTGCGTCAATAAAGACGGTGTTCGTCCCCTCGTCGTAGCGGACGCTAAAGCCGAGGGCATCGCCAAGATCCCGTAATTTAAAATAGTTATTATCTTTTATATTGTACACCTCGAACTCCGCCTTCACCCCGTCGATATAGACGGTGGCGTCGGAGGTGACGGCGATTTGTGGCACGTTACCCCGAGGGGCCATTTCCGTTCCATCGGGGGTGTAGGCAATCCCCTTTGTGATGTGAATGGCCCGGGTCTCACCGTTCCACACCACTTCAAAAGTCTTTTCCGTCCCGCTCAAGGCGAATGCCATGTCCCTGAGTTTAAAGTAGTTGCTGCCGCCGATGTTGTAGGCATCAAAGGCCGCTTCCCGCCCGCTTACAAGCACCTTCTGGGGGGTGGGTATGGCCTCTATGCGCTCGATTTGAGGAGGTGGCTCCCGGCTGGCGTCCAGTGCATTGATATCTAAATCAGCCGCCGCGGCGCCGGGAAAGCGCAGGGCATCCGTCTCGCATAAGAAACACACAAAGCCGGAGGCGGGGTCGTCGAAATAAAGCCGGCCACCGGAGATTTCACTCACTGCGACGGTCTCGCCGGCTTCCACGGTGACCGCCGTCTGCACCAGCGTCCCGTCGTCATAGAGGACAAGCTCCACGCTCCGGCTAAAGCGCGTCGTCCCCTCGTTGCCAAAATAAAGGGTATAGACCGTGAGGGCCGGCTCAAGAGAGTATGGGCCGCGTGAATAGCCGGGCATGACATCCGTCAGCGACAGCACAAGGCCCGCAATTTCATATACAGCCGCGTCGATGCGGGAGACGTTTGCCGCGCAGGCAAAAGGCGCCGCCCCCACCGCAATCAGCAGGGCCAAAAGGGCGCCCAGCACTTTTTTCATCGGTTCTCCTCCTGCACTTCCAATCTATGTAAGAACCAGTCCGGTGGACTCGTCCGGAAAGCCATGGTATGCCGATGGGGAAAAAGCCGAAAGGCCGCAGAAATCCGCTTTTTTTGCTTCTTTCAAACATCCACGGCTTATCATAGCCCTTCAGGCAAATCCCGTCAACCAACACCCATGAACATCTACAAAACGGCCATCACATCCCGCCAAAAATCGGTCATTTTGCACGAATTTTCCTGTCGCATTTTGTCTTATCCCCTGCTCCCGCCATTTCGGCGAAAAAGTGCGTGAAATTATTATTGACAGGCGGCTGAAAGGGCATTATATTGTATTCATATATCTTTTATAAGTTATGTCGTGTTAAACAACTAAATGCAGAAAGAAAGAGTGTGATAGTATGGCGGAGAATCGCAAACTGAAGTTTGAAACCATGCAGCTGCACGTGGGCCAGGAAAAACCCGACCCGGCCACGGATGCCCGCGCCGTCCCGATTTATCAGACAACGTCCTACGTTTTCCCCTCCGCGGAGAGCGCGCAGGCACGCTTTGAGCTGACCGAGCCCGGCAACATCTACACCCGCATCATGAACCCCACAACGGACGTCTTTGAACGGCGCATGGCGGCGCTGGAAGGGGGCGTGGGGGCTCTTGCCGTGGCCAGCGGTGCGGCGGCTGTCACCTATGCGGTGATGAACATCGCCTGCGCCGGGGACCACATCGTGGCCGCCACCACGCTCTACGGCGGTACTTACAACCTCTTTGCCCACACACTCCGAGATTACGGCATCGAGACCACCTTCGTAGACCCCGACGAGCCCGGCAGCTTCGAGGCGGCCATCCGGGAGAATACGAAGGCCCTCTTTGTGGAGACGCTGGGCAATCCCAACTCCAGCCTTGTGGACATCGAAGCGCTGGCGGATACGGCGCATCGGCACGGCATCCCCCTCCTTATTGACAACACCTTCGCGACCCCCTATCTCCTGCGCCCCATCGAGCTGGGTGCGGACGTGGTCATCCACTCCGCCACGAAGTTCATCGGAGGACACGGCACTTCCATCGGCGGCGTCATTATTGACGGCGGCAAATTCGACTGGGCGGCCTCGGGTAAGTTCCCCGGCCTGTCGCAGCCGAACTCCAGCTATCACGGCGCAGTGTTTACGGATGTGGCGGGCCCCGCAGCGTATATCACAAAGGTTCGCACCACTCTCCTGCGGGATACGGGCGCGGCCCTCAGCCCCTTTAACGCCTTTCTGCTCCTGCAGGGACTTGAGACCCTCTCCCTGCGCGTCGAGCGCCACGTTGAAAATACCGTCAAGGTGATTGAGTTTCTCAAGAATCACCCGAAGGTGGCGCGTGTGAACCACCCCTCCCTGCCGGACAGTCCCTATAAAGCCCTGTACGACCGCTACTTCCCCAAGGGGGCCGGCTCCATCTTCACCTTTGAAATCGAAGGGGGCGCGGCGGAAGCCAAGGCCTTCATCAACCGCCTTGAAATTTTCTCGCTCCTCGCCAACGTGGCGGACGCAAAGTCCCTCGTCATCCACCCGGCAAGCACCACCCACTCCCAGATGAACGAGGATGAGCTGCTCGCCAGCGGCATCCACCCGAGCACTATTCGCCTGTCCATAGGCATCGAGCACATCGATGACATCCTCTACGACCTCAAACAGGCCCTCGAAGGTTAGTTGAACGGACATTCAATACAATTTCATGAGCCGTCCCGATGGCGGGAGAACTGTTTTCTACGATATATTGAATAAGCTTCAAGTCATTTGAGGCTGCTCGACTGTCAGCTGGCGATACAGCCGCTTAGCTGAGTGCTAATTGAATAAGTGTTCAAACATCAATGCCCCGCACGCTCTATCGCATGCGGGGCATTTTCTTGTAGGTCGTCACGTTTTGCGGTATGCGCGGGGCAAATTGCACGAGATGTTATCACGTTTAGCATCGTATGTAGCAAACTGTGTGCGGGGTTGCCACGTTTTGCGCCAAGCGGTATACTGAAGAAAAATAGACACAGCAGAAAGGTGAGCTTTAGGATGTTTGACCGCTCAATTTACACCCGCATATCTGAGGACATCGCTTCCGGCCGCCGCGCCGCCGCTGTGACGCAGCTGGGCGCAGACAAGGCCGTGACGAAGCATTATTTCAGCGAAAAGGAGCTTTACGCACAAGACGGGGCAGATGAAGGCTCGCCGCTGGAACTGGCCCGCCGCGCCATGCAAAGCGGCGAGCTGGAGCTTGCGAAAAGGTCGGACGGTCTTCTCTTCGCCGAGCCTTACGTGCCGCCGTCGCGCCTGATTATCCTCGGCGGCGGGCATATCGCCTTGCCCCTGGCGGAGTTTGGCGCAAAGTGCGGCTTTTCCGTCACCGTGGCGGACGACCGCCCCATGTTCGCCAACCGCCAGCGCTTTCCCTGGGCGGACGAGGTTATCTGCGAGGGGTTTGATCGTGTTTTCCCGAAGCTGGGTATAAACCGCTCCGCCTTTGTGGTCATCGTCACCCGGGGCCACCGCCACGATTTAGACTGCCTACGGGCGGTGCTCCACCTTGAGACGGCCTACATCGGCATGATTGGCTCAAAGCGCCGCGTCCGGGCCGCCTTCGAGCAGATGCGGGCGGAGGGCTTTCCGCAGGAGGCCGTTGACCGCGTCCACTCCCCCATCGGCCTGAAAATCGGCGCCCGCACGCCGGAGGAAATTGCCGTCTCTATCCTCTCGGAAGTCATCCAGAGCAAGCGCTGCCGGGATGAGGGCAGCTGGCCGGAGCTGGGCGAAGCCGTTCTCAAGGAACTGGCCCGCAAGACGGATGAGCCCCGCGCCCTCGTCACCATCATCAGCGCAAAAGGCTCCACCCCCCGGGACCCCGGCGCGAAGATGATTGTCTGGCCGGACGGGCGCATCCTCGGCAGCATCGGCGGCGGCTGCAGCGAAAGCGGCGTCATCTCCGCCGCCTACGACGTCATTAAGGCCGGCGGCTACGATATTGTGGACGTGGACATGACGGGCGACGTGGCGGAAGAGGAAGGCATGGTCTGCGGCGGCGTCATGCAGGTGGCCATCGAAGCACTTATTTAATTATCATACACGCACCGGTTTGGCTGATTATTCGGCCAAACCGTTTTTTTCATGCCCCCCCGTGCTATAATGAGACGGCAAAAGGTGTCGAAAAATGAGATAAAGGGCAGAAAACGAGGTGAGGTGGCCGCCGTGGTCATCACAGAAGATTATTACCGTATCCTTCAGGTGCATTATCTGGCTGAGCCGGAAGTGATTGAAAGCGCCTACAAGCGTCTTGCGAAAAAGTACCATCCGGACGTGAGCTCAGCCGGCGACGCGGAGACGCGGATGAAGAAAATCAACGAGGCGTACGAAATCCTGCGGGATGCAAAAAAGCGCCGCGATTACGACGCACAGCGCCGTTTAAACCGCCCGTCTGCGCCCCCGCCGCCCCGCAGTCAGCCGCCACGGCCGAACACGCCCCCAAAGCGCCCGCAGGGGGAGAAGGCGGCGGCGCCCCAGCCGGCGGTGGACGCCCTGACCCGCTATTTCAACTGTATCAAGGCCCGGGACTACGACGGCGCCTATCATCTCCTGACCCATCAGGATAAGACAAAAATCTCCCGCGCCGATTTCGCAAAGTGGCAGACGAACGTGGCGCGCATCTACGCTCTACAGGAGTATTCCGTTACGCCGGAGCAGGTTTTGTCCGACGCGCCCTTAGGCGGGCGCCGTTTCCGCACGCTGGTGCGTTTCTCAGTCAAAACGATTGAGAAAAACTTCGTCATGGAGCGTCTGGAAAAGGATTTGTTTACGAAAACCGTTGTCCTGGAGGGGGATTCGTGGCACGTCTACGCCGGACACGAGGACATTAAGCCCTTCATTGCGCGGTACGAGGAACTGTCGAAACTGGTGGTGGCGAAATCCGCCCTTGGTTTTCTGCTGGAACAATACAGCCTGCGGGACGTGACTACGGGCCTTTTCACCCGGAAAGGCTTTCTGGCGGAGGCCGAGCGGGAGCTGGAGCGAAACAGGCGGTACGGCAACCCCTTCTCCCTCGTCTTGCTCACCCTGCGCCACCCCGCCCTGCATGACGAGGGGTTAAAGAACGCCCTTGCGGAGTGGTGCGGAAAAACCCTCCAGAAAAATATCCGCATTTTAGACATCGCCGCCCGCTGGAGTGACACGTCCTTTCTCCTTCTCCTTCCCGAGACACGATTTTACCGCGCCTGCCGCGCAGCGAAGAAACTTCTGCATAAACTGGAGAAAGCGCCGCCCTTGTACCGGGGCCGGCGGGAGGAGATCACCCTCCATTTCGCCGTGGACGAATACGCCCCATCCCTTGAAAAAACCCTCGCGCGCCTGACGGAGCTTGCCGCTTTAGCGAAGGATACGCCACAGAACCTCATCCTCACGCGGCGGGGCCGATTTGAATAATTATTCCGCCTTATCCGGTGATTTCCTGCAAGATTATACGTTACAGCGGCTTTTAGTCGGATATATTCAAATGAAAATTTTTTTGAAATCTTGTTGACTTTAGTTTTTCTGCGTGATAGAATAGCCCCAATCATAATTTTTGAGGAAAGGAGTCACTTTAGAATGTCTGTTTTCTTTGCAAACGTCATTATTATTAACATTCTTGTACTCGGACTTATTATCCGGGTTATTTGTGATGTTAATAATAGTGGTGTTTCGCTGTAGAATACGAGCATAGAGTGATTCCTGAAAAAGGAAGCCCTGCAGTGAAAGCACTGCGGGGCTTTTTTAGTACCTGAAAATTTCTCTGTTTGCAGAGATATCAGATTACCGCAATACCGGGCTACTCAGCTTACGTATTACCACACTGGCTCCTTGCCGTATTACTGCATTAAAAGGGAGGATGAATCAACATGTTACTCACTGGCGCGGAAATTGTCACAAAAGAACTCGTCGCCCACGGGGTAGACACGGTCTTCGGGTATCCCGGTGGCTCCGTACTCAACATCTACGACGAGCTGTACAAATACAGCGACAAAATCCGCCACTACCTGACGTGTCACGAACAGGGCGCCTGCCACGCGGCGGACGGATACGCCCGCGTCACGGGGCGGCCCGGCGTTGTCATCGCCACCAGCGGCCCCGGCGCCACGAACCTTGTAACGGGGATTGCCAACGCCTACCTTGATTCCACTCCCCTTGTCGCCATCACGGGAAATGTGGCCACCAGTATGCTCGGGCGCGATTCCTTTCAGGAAGTGGACATCACCGGCGTCACCATGCCGATTACAAAGCACAACTACCTCGTTAAGGACGTTTCCAAACTGGCGGAGACACTGCGGGAGGCCTTTGCCATCGCCCAGTCCGGCCGACCCGGCCCCGTCCTTGTGGATATTCCGAAGGACGTGCAGACGGCCAAAACGGAGTATGTAGAATCGGCGCCGGGCGGGGCCTGCCCGCAAGATGAGATTTGCCCCGAGGCCGTAAGGCGTGCGGTGGAGCTGATTTCCGCGGCGAAGCGGCCCTATATCTACTGCGGCGGCGGCGTCATTAAAGCGGACGCGGCGGAGGAGCTTCTGGCCTTTGCCGATAAAATCGATGCACCGGTTGGCCTTTCCATCATGGGACTCACCGCCGTACCCTACGAGCACCCCCGCTTCCTCGGCATGGTGGGCATGCACGGGCGGTTCGGCGCCACGAAGGCCCTCTACGAAAGCGATCTGGTGGTGGCTGTGGGCGTCCGGTTCTCCGACCGGGCCACCGGCAACAAAGCCGAATTCATGCAGGGCCGCCGCTTCCTGCACATCGACATCGACGCGGCGGAAATCGGCAAGAACATCGGCGCCACGGACTGCATTTTGGGGGACGTGAAGGCGGCGCTGAAAAAACTTTGCGAGGCCCTTTCGCCCCAGAGTCACCCCGAGTGGAACGCGCACATCAAGTTCCTCAAGGAGCACCCGGACAATGGCATCCACATGGACTCTGCACGGCTCACCCCCCAGAGCGCCATTGAAGGGGTCTGCAGGCGGCACGGAGACGGCGTCGTCGCCACGGACGTGGGCCAGCACCAGATGTGGACGACCCAGTTTTACCAATTTAAAAAGCCCCGCACCTTCGTCACCAGCGGCGGACTCGGCACCATGGGCTTCGGCATGGGCGCCGCCATCGGCTCCTGCATCGGCAAAGACTTCGAGCGGACCGTGCTCATTACAAGCGACGGCAGCTTCCACATGAACCTCAACGAACTGGCCACCGCCGTGTCCCACCGGCTCCCCCTCGTGGTCATCCTGCTGAACAATCAGGTGCTGGGCATGGTGCGCCAGTGGCAGACCCTCTTCTTCGGCAGCCGCTACTCCAACACAACGCCGGGGCGCAAAACCGATTACGTCCGTCTGGCGGAGGCCTTCGGCGCCAAGGGGCTGCGGGCCACCACGAACGAAGAGTACGAAAAGGCCCTCGACGAAGCCTTCAGCACAGACGGACCCGTGGTCATCGACTGCATTATCGACCGGGACGAGCGCGTGCTGCCCATGATACCCCCCGGCGGCAGCATCAGCGACATCATTTTGCGATAGGAGGAAAACGACGTGAACAACGAGCAATTTATCGTGTCGCTTTTAGTGGCAAACCACGCCGGCGTGCTCACGCGGGTTTCGTCCCTGTTCTCCCGCCGGGCATTTAACATCGACTCCCTCACCGTCGGCGAAACAGAAAACCCGGAGCTGTCCCGCATGACCATTGTCTCCTGGGGTGACGAGTACCTGAAAGACCAAATCGTCAAGCAGCTGCAGAAGCTGCAGGACGTGAAAAAAGTGCAGCTGATGGAGAAGGAGAAAACCATCCTTCGAGAGCTGCTCATGATTAAAATCGCCATCGACAAGGGGCAGCTGCCGGAAGTGAAGGAGGCCGTGGGTACTTACAGAGCGTCCATTGTGGACCTCTCCCCGGAGGCTATCACCGTGGAGATTACCGGCGAGACGCCGAAGCTCAACGCATTTGTCGATTACATGCGGCAATACAAAATCATCGAAATGACCCGCACGGGCCCCACCGCCATGGGCAGAGGGCTGTACTGTCTGGAAAACGATTAAGGCTCAGCTAAGTCTCAAACATGATTTATAAAATGGGAGGAAATTAAAATGGCAAAGATGTACTACGAGAAGGACTGTGATTTTAGCGTACTGACCGGCAAAACGGTTGCGGTCATCGGTTACGGCAGCCAGGGCCACGCCCACGCACTCAACCTCAAGGACAGCGGCGCGAACGTCGTTGTGGGCCTGTATGAGGGCTCGAAATCCGCCAAGGCGGCCCAGGAGGCGGGGCTCACCGTCATGGTGACGGCGGAAGCCGTCAAGGCGGCGGACGTGGTCATGATTCTCGTCAACGACGAAAAGCAGCCGGCCCTGTATAAGAACGACATCGAGCCGAACTTAAAGCCCGGCGCGGCCCTCGCCTTCGCACACGGCTTTAACATCCACTACGGCCAGATTGTCCCCCCTGCGGATGTAGACGTCATCATGGTCGCCCCCAAGGGCCCGGGCCACACGGTCCGTAGCCAGTACGCGGAAGGGCGCGGCGTCCCCTGCCTCATCGCGGTGTATCAGGACGCCACGGGCAAGGCCAAGGACGTGGCCCTCGCCTACGCCTACGGCATCGGCGGCGCCCGGGGCGGCATCCTGGAGACCACCTTCAAGGAAGAGACGGAGACAGACCTCTTCGGTGAGCAGGCAGTCCTCTGCGGCGGCGTCACGGAACTCATTAAGGCGGGGTTTGACACCCTCGTGGAAGCCGGTTACCAGCCGGAGAGCGCCTACTTTGAGTGCCTGCACGAGATGAAGCTCATCATCGACCTCGTGGTGCAGGGCGGCCTCTCCTTCATGCGCTACTCCATCAGCGACACCGCCGAATACGGCGACTACACCGTGGGAAGCCGCATCATCACGGAGGAGACCCGCAAGGAGATGAAGAAGGTTCTCACCGAAATTCAGGACGGCACCTTCGCCCGCAACTGGATCCTCGAAAATCAGGCCAATCGCCCCTACTTCAATGCCCGGCGCCGTCAGGAGCAGAACCTGCTCATCGAAAAGACGGGTGCGGAGCTGCGGGCCCAGATGAGCTGGCAGAAGGGCGGAAAATAGGGCATGAACAGTAAACAGATTAAAGACGGCGTAAGCCGCGCCCCGCACCGCTCCCTGCTGAAGGCCACGGGGCTTACGGACAGCCAGCTGAAAAAGCCCATCATCGGCATCGTCAACTCCTTTAACGAAATCGTCCCCGGTCACATCCACCTGCAGACGATTGCCCGCGCCGTGAAAGACGGGGTCCTCGCCGCCGGCGGCGTCCCCGTGGAGTTTAACACCATCGGCGTGTGCGACGGCATCGCCATGGGCCACGAGGGCATGAAGTACTCCCTCGCCTCCCGGGAACTCATCGCAGACACCATCGAGTGCATGGTGCGTGCCCACTGCTTTGATGCACTGGTGTTCATCCCCAACTGCGACAAAATCGTCCCCGGTATGCTCATGGCCGCGGCGCGCCTGAACCTGCCCGCCATCTTCGTCTCCGGTGGGCCCATGCTCTCCATCAATGACAACGAGGGCCGCCCCATGGACCTCAACAGCGTGTTTGAGGCCGTGGGCAGCTATCAGGTGGGGAAAATGTCGGATGAGCAGCTTCAGTATTACGAGGACAACGCCTGCCCCGGCTGCGGCTCCTGCTCCGGTATGTTCACCGCCAACTCCATGAACTGTCTGTGCGAAGCCGTTGGCATCGCCCTCCCCGGCAACGGCTCCATCCCCGCGGTGTACGCCGCCCGGACGCGCCTTGCCAAGCAGACCGGCGAGATGATTATGCATCTTCTCGAAAAGAACATCCGCGCCCTCGATATTCTAAACGAAAAAGCCTTCCGCAACGCGCTGTGCGTTGATATGGCACTGGGCTGCTCCACGAACACTGTCCTGCACCTGGCCGCCATCGCCCATGAGGCGGGCATCCCCTTTAACCTCGATATGGTAAACGAAGTGAGCCAGTCCACGCCGAACCTCTGTAAGCTGGCTCCGGCGGGGCAGCACCACCTGCAGGACCTCAATGCCGCCGGCGGCGTGCGGGCCGTCATTGCAGAGCTTCATAAAAAGGGACTGCTGGACACCTCCGTCATTACCGCCACGGGCAAGACCCTCGGTGAAAACCTCGAAGGGGTCAAGGTGATTGACCACAACGTCATCCGCCCCATTGAAAATCCCTACTCCGAGACGGGGGGCCTTGCGGTTCTGTTCGGCTCCCTCGCTCCCAAGGGTGCCATCGTCAAGCGTAGCGCCGTGGCGGAGGATATGCTGGTGCATCAGGGACCGGCTAGGGTGTTTGACTCGGAGGAGGAGGCCATCACTGCCATCTTCGGCGGCAAAATCGTCCCGGGAGACGTGGTAGTCATCCGCTACGAAGGCCCGGCAGGCGGCCCCGGTATGCGGGAGATGCTCTCCCCCACCTCCGCCATTGCCGGTATGGGGCTTGACAAACAGGTGGCCCTCGTCACGGACGGGCGCTTCTCCGGCGCCACCCGCGGCGCCGCCATCGGCCACATCTCACCGGAAGCGGCCTTAAGCGGCAACATCGCCTATTTGAAGGAAGGCGACACCATCTCCATCAACATTCCCGAACACAAACTGGATGTTCTCATCGACGAGGCGGAGTTTGAGCGCAGACGGCGCGACATGGCGCTCAAACCGAAAAAGGAAATCGGCGGGTACTTAGGGCGGTATATGCGTTACGTGTCCTCCGCCGAGCAGGGCGCCGTCGTAAAGTAAAGTTTTGAAGAAAGGAGGTAGCTTAAAAAATGGAGAATGTCATCCGTTTTTTTGACACGACGCTGCGTGACGGTGAGCAATCCCCCGGCTGCAGCATGGACTTAAATGAAAAGTTGGAGGTGGCGCGTCAGCTTGAAAGGCTGAAGGTGGACGTCATCGAAGCCGGCTTTGCCATCTCCTCCCCCGGCGATTTCGAGTCGGTGAGCCGCGTCGCCGCGGTGATTAAGGACTGCTCCGTCGCCTCCCTCGCCCGGGCCAATGAAAAGGACATCCGGGCGGCGTACGACGCCTTAAAACACGCCGCGTCCCCCCTCATCCACACCTTCATCTCCACCTCCCCCGTCCACATGGAGCACAAGCTCAGGATGACGCCGGAGCAGGTTCTGGAGAGAACGGCCGAGGCGGTGAAGTTTGCCCGCTCCCTGTGCCCGAACGTGGAGTTTTCTGCGGAAGACGCCACCCGAAGCGACTGGGACTTCCTCGTGAAAGTCTTTGAAACCGCCATCAAAAACGGTGCATCGGTGATTAACGTCCCTGACACCGTGGGCTACAGCACGCCGGAGGAGATGGCCGCCCTCATCCGCTACCTGAAAGAGAACGTGCCCAGTATCGATAAGGCCGTTATCTCCGTCCACTGCCATAACGACCTCGGCCTTGCCGTGGCCAACACCCTCGCGGCGGTGGGGGCGGGGGCGGCGCAGGTGGAGTGCACCATCAACGGCCTTGGCGAGCGGGCAGGTAACGCCGCTCTGGAGGAAATCGTCATGGCCATGCACACGCGGCGCGACGTGATTAAGGCTACCTCCCGAATTAAGACGAAGAACATCTACCGCACAAGCCGCCTTGTCTACAGCATCATCGGCATGGCGCCCCCCTTAAACAAGCCCATCGTGGGCGCCAACGCCTTCGCCCACGAGTCGGGCATCCACCAGCACGGCATGCTCTCAAACCGTGCCACATACGAGATTATGACGCCGGAGTCCATCGGCCTGCCCCAAAGCCGGCTCGTTCTGGGCAAACACAGCGGCCGCCACGCTTTCGCTGACCGGGTGAACGCCCTCGGCTACACCCTCTCGGAGGAGGACTTAAACCGCTTCTTCGAGGAATTTAAGAAGCTGTGCGACGTGAAGAAGGACATCAGCGACAGCGACATTGAAGCTCTCATCACCAGCGATCTGTCCATGCGCCACACCTTCTATAAACTGCACCGTTTCGACGTGTTCACCTCCAACGCCGCCCGGGGCACCTGCGTCATGAGCATCGAAAACGCCAACGGCGACATCCGGGAAGACGTGGCTCTGGGTGACGGGCCCATTGACGCCGCCTTTAACGTCATCGACAAACTCGTCTGCGCGCCGGAGCACTCCCTGGAAGACTACGCCATCCGCTCCGTCTCGGAAGGGAAGGACGCGCTGGGCGAAGTCGTCGTCAAAATCCGCTGCGGCGATAAAATCTTTACGGGCCGCGGCCTCTCCACCAATATCATCGAATCGAGTATCCTCGCGTATTTAAGCGGTATGAATAAAATCCTTGAAGGGACTGGTGCCGGTGGCAAAACTTGAAATGTTTGATACGACACTCCGGGACGGGGCGCAAACGGAGGGAATCTCCTTCTCCGTTTCCGACAAGCTCGCCATCGTCCGGGCTCTCGACGAAATCGGCGTGCGGTATATTGAGGCGGGAAACCCCGGCTCAAACCCCAAGGACATGGAGTTTTTCCGCTCTGCGGGCGGTATGCAGCTGAAAAATGCCGAGCTTGTGGCCTTTGGCAGTACACGGCGCAAGGGCATCGCCGTGGAGGATGACCCCAATGTCATCTCCCTACTTGAGGCGGGGACGAAGGCGGTGGCCATCTTCGGCAAGTCGTGGGACCTGCACGCCACGGAAATCCTCGGCGCCACTTTGGAGGAAAACCTCGCCTGCGTGCACGACACCGTCCGTTTCTTCAAAGAAAAGGGCAAGGAGGTCATCTTCGACGCCGAGCACTTCTTTGACGGATACTTAAACAACCCCGACTACGCCCTGTCTGTGCTGGAGGCCGCCGTTCGCGGCGGTGCGGACGTCCTCGTTTTGTGCGATACAAACGGCGGCACCCTCCCCATGGGCATCTACGACGTGGTGCGCACCGTCTTCGGCCGTTTTCCGGGTATGCGCATCGGCATCCACTGCCACAACGACTCCGGCTGCGCCGTAGCCAACTCCATGATGGCCGTGGAAGGGGGCGCCTGCCACGTGCAGGGCACGTTTATGGGCATCGGCGAGCGATGCGGCAACGCGGATTTGTCCATCATCATCCCGAATTTGCAGATTAAGGGCGGGCACACCTGCATCGCCGGCGATCTGGAATCCCTGCGGGATACGGTGCACAAAATCGCGGAGATTGCCAATATGACCGTCCCCAACAACATGCCGTACTCCGGCGAAAGCGCCTTCGCCCACAAGGGCGGCATGCACATCGACGGGGTGACGAAGCTCTCCCGCTCCTTTGAGCACATAGACCCGGCCCTCGTGGGCAACACCCGCCGCTTTTTGCTCTCGGAAGTCTCCGGTAAAAAGGCCATCCTGCTGAAAATTCAGGATTACGCCCCCCACCTGACGAAAGACAGCCCCGAAACGGCGGCCATCCTCGAGCGGCTGAAGGAACTGGAGCATGAGGGCTACCAGTTCGAGGCGGCGGACGCCAGCTTCGAGCTGATGGTGAAGAAAGTCATCGGCTCCTTCAAGCCGCACTTTACCCTCGATATGTACAAAGCCAGCAGCGAATCGCCCCCGCCGGACGGAGTTCATAACTCCTCGGCCATGATAAAAATTCAGGTGGACGGGCGTAGCGAGACGACGGCCTCCCTCGGAAACGGCCCCGTCAACGCTCTCGACAGCGCCCTGCGCCGAGCTTTGTGCGTCTTCTACCCCATCCTGTCGGAAGTTCACCTCATCGATTACAAGGTTCGCGTGTTGGAAACAAGTCAGGCAACCGGCTCCTATGTGCGCGTTCTCATCGAATCTACGGACGGGCACAATAAGTGGACCACAGTGGGCGTCTCGTCCGACATCATCGAAGCAAGCTTCCACGCACTCGTAGACTCACTGGAATACAAACTCTTTCTGGAGGAGAAATAACATAATGGGCATGACAATGACACAAAAAATCCTCGCCGCCCATTGCGGCGAGAAACACGTCGAGGCGGGCCAGATCATTCAGGCGAATATCGACCTCGTCCTCGGCAACGACATCACCACGCCGGTGGCCATCAACGAGTTTAACAAATCCGGCTGCTCCTGCGTCTACGACCAGAACAAGGTCGTGTTCGTCATGGATCACTTCACCCCGAACAAGGACATCAAAGCCGCCGAACAGTCCAAGCAGATTCGCGACTTCGCCAAGGATAAGGGCATCGTAAACTGCTTCGACGTGGGCGAAATGGGCGTTGAGCACGCTCTCCTCCCCGAGCGGGGTATGGTGATCTGCGGCGACCTCGTCATCGGCGCAGACAGCCACACCTGTACCTACGGCGCCCTGGGAGCCTTCTCCACCGGCGTCGGTTCCACGGACATGGCCGCCGGCATGGCCACGGGCAAAGTCTGGCTGAAAGTCCCATCCGCCATTAAGTTTAACCTCACGGGTCAGCTTAATAAAAACGTCTACGGCAAGGACGTGATTCTCCATATCCTCGGCCTCATCGGCGTGGACGGCGCCCTGTACAAGTCCATGGAGTTTGCCGGAGACGGCGTCGCCTCCCTCTCCATAAGCGACCGCTTGTGCATCGCCAACATGGCCATCGAGTGCGGCGCGAAAAACGGCATCTTCCCCGTGGATGAAAAGACCCTTGAATACGTCCGCGCCCGCTCCAACCGCGAGCCCGTCGTCTACGAGGCCGACCCGGACGCCGTCTACGAGCGCGTGATTGATATTGACCTCTCCACGGTGAAGCAGACCGTCGCCTTCCCCCACCTGCCGGAAAATGCCCGCACCTTTGACGATATCCCCGATATCCCCATCGATCAGGTGGTCATCGGCTCCTGCACCAACGGCAGGCTGGAGGACCTCGTCATCGCCGCCGACATTCTGCGGGGCAAGAAGGTGGCAAAAGGCGTCCGCTGCATCGTCATCCCCGCCACCCAGAAGATTTATCTGGACGCGATGGAAATGGGCCTTCTGAGGGACTTCGTGGAAGCCGGCTGCGCCGTCTCCACCCCCACCTGCGGGCCGTGCCTCGGCGGACATATGGGCGTTCTCGCCAAGGGCGAGCGCTGCGTAGCCACCACGAACCGCAACTTCGTGGGCCGTATGGGCCATCCGGAAAGCGAAGTGTATCTGGCAAGCCCCGCCGTTGCCGCGGCCTCGGCACTGGCCGGCAAAATCGCCCCGGCGGAATAGGAAGGAGTATCACCCATGTTAACGAAAGGCACTGTCATTAAATACGGCGACAACGTCGATACCGACGTCATCATCCCCGCCCGTTATCTCAACACCTCTGACGAGAAGGAACTGGCCTCCCATTGCATGGAGGACATCGATAAGACCTTCGTCACCCGCGTTAAGCCCGGGGACATTATGGTAGCCGGCACGAACTTCGGCTGCGGCTCCTCCCGGGAGCACGCGCCGCTGGCCATCAAGACCTCCGGCATCGCCTGCGTGGTGGCCAAGAGCTTCGCCCGCATCTTCTACCGCAACGCCATCAACATCGGCCTGCCCATCATCGAGTGCGATACCGACGCCATCGACGAGGGGGACACGCTTGAAATTGATTTTGACAAGGGCGAGCTGAAAAACCTTACGAAGAACACAACCTCAACCTTCGCCCCCTTCCCCCCCTTCCTTCAGGACATCATTAAAGCAGGCGGCCTGCTTAAATCCATCGGAGGCCAGAAATAATGAAAAACTACACCATTGCAGTCATAGAAGGGGACGGAATCGGCCCCGAAATCACCGCCGCCGGTATGCAGGTATTGGAAGCTGTCGGCAAAAAGTACGGTTTCGGTTTTACCTTTAATAAAGTCCTCGCCGGCGGCTGCGCCATCGACAAAGTGGGCGTTCCCCTGCCGGAGGAGGCGGTCCACACCTGCCTTGAAAGTGACAGCGTCCTTCTCGGCGCCGTGGGCGGGCCGAAATGGGACACACTCCCCGGCCATCTCCGTCCAGAAAAGGCCCTGCTGGGCATCCGCAAGGCGCTGGAGCTTTACGCCAACCTCCGCCCCGCCCGGCTGCTGCCGGAACTGAAGGGGGCCTGCCCCCTGCGGGAAGCCGTGGCTGAGGAAGGCTTTGACATGGTCATCGTGAGAGAACTCACCGGCGGCATGTATTTTGGGGAAAGCGGCCGGCGCTTCGGCCTGGGCGGCGAAGAAGCCTTCGATACCGAGTGCTACAGCGTGGCGGAAATCGAGCGCATCGGCGTCATCGCCTTCGAGCTGGCCCGCTCCAGGAGAAAAAACCTCATCAACATCGATAAGGCCAACGTCTTAGAGAGCTCCCGCCTCTGGCGGGAGGTGATGCACCGCCTTAAGGAGCGGTATCCGGACGTTCAGTACAGCGATATGCTGGTGGACAACGCCGCCATGCAGCTCATTCGGGATCCGAAGCAGTTTGACGTGGTGGTGACGAGCAACATGTTCGGGGATATCCTCTCCGACGAAGCCTCCCAGATTACCGGCTCCATCGGTCTGCTCCCCTCCGCCTCCCTCGGGGAGACGAAGCGGGGCCTCTACGAGCCCATTCACGGCTCCGCGCCGGATATCGCTGGGCAGGATAAGGCCAACCCCATCGCAACGGTCCTCTCCTGCGCTATGATGCTGCGCCTTTCCCTCGACCAGCCTGAGGCGGCGCAGGATATTGACGACGCCGTCTCCCGCGTTCTGGCGAAGGGCTGCGCACCGCCGACATCGCCGCTGCCGGCGAAAAGGCCCTCACCTGCACGGAAATGACCCGCGCCATTTTATCTGAGCTTGCTTAATTCTTCTTCCTCCTATACAGTTTAAGTTCTCCACACAAACCGGCCATCGCCGCGGGCATTTCCTCTACGTGCCTGCGGCCGGCCAAATAAAAACCCCGCCTGTTCACACACAGGCGGGGTTCTTATTTATGTTAGAGGGGGATTTAAGGCGTTACGTATATCACAATCGTGCCGGTGCAGAGAATCTGGTTGTTTGCGCTATAGACCGAATACGGGATGGACACCGTGCCGGTAAAGTTGGATGACGGCCTGAAGTACACATTGCCGAGGGACGGCGTGCCGTTGAGATAAAATCCAATTAGCGGCACAACGGGCATCTGGGCCGTTGAAGCGGAGGTACCGTACGTCATCAGCCCCTGCGTGGACGCCGGCGGCGTAAACTTCACATAGGAGAAGGAGGCATAAGGGTTCCATTCGTAAATTGCGAGAATCATGTCGCCGGCGGGGATGTTAAAGGTCTCCGTTCTCTTCATGTTAAAGAACAACGGGCTCATTTCCGGCGCGTAAACCTCGGTGGGGAACACCTCAATCTCAATGATGCCCACATAGAGCAGGTCGCCGAAGGCGTTGTAAGCGCGGTACTGCACCGTCACCGTGCCGGATGCCGCGGCAGACGCCACGAAGCTCACATCGGAGAGGTAGAGGGCGTCGTCGAGATAGTAGTTCGTGGTGGCGGAGACGGCCGCTTGGCTCGCCGTTCCGTACCGGTAATACAGACGCCCGTCAGCAGTCGAGGGCAGGATAAACCGGACGTACGCCGGCAGCTCACCCATCAGATTGATGCCCGCGGCGGCAAAATCGTACGAGTTGAACGCCACAGCACTGCCCGCGTTCGCAGTGTAGTAAATGGTGCTGCCCGTCACACTGCTCCCGCTGGGCCGCGTCACCGTGACGCTGATTGTCCCCGTGTAGAGCAGTTCGTTAGTGCTGCTGTAGGCGTGGTACCGGATTTCAGCCGTGCCGGAGAAGCTGCGGTTCGGCACGTAGCTGACAACGTTGACGTTCGGCGAGCCGGTAAGGGCATATTTCGTCGCGGTGCTGACGGGCACCTGACCGCTCGCTTTGTAGTTTGCATACAGGATACCGCTGTTGGCCACCGGGGGCTCAAACTGGATATACGCCGGGGCGGCCAGCTTCTGCCCGTTATACTGGCTGACGGCGACGTTCCTGAAGCTGTTGGCGCTGAAGGTTATGTGACTGTCGGAGGAAATGGAATACCGAATGGGCTGAGCCTGTGCCTGCGTGCCGATGCGGACCGTTACGGCGCCGGTGTAGAGCAGCCCGCCGCCGATGCCGTAGGCCCTGTAGGGAATCGTGATAATATCCGGCGCATCCCAGGAGGCCACGAAGGAGACGCTCGAGAGGGCCGGCGTGCCGGAGGCGAAATACGCGTCCGTCTCCTTCACGAGAGCTTCGCCGCTTAAACCGTAACGGCTATAGAGCCGGCCGGTGGAGGTGGGCGGAAGTGTAAACCGGACGAAGCCCAGCTGCTCGCCCGTCAGATAGGCGCAGGCGTTTACAAAGTCGCTGGCGTTAAATGCCACGGCCCCTTCCCGTTGGACGGTGTATGTAATCGCATCGGAGACGGGGGCGGTGTCCTCCGTTATTTCAAAGTTGATATAACCGACATAAAGCTGCGTCCCGGCGCTGTTGAAGGCGCGGTAGGCCACCTTAAAGGTGCCGGCGTAGTCCTTTGCGGGGACGAGGGAAATGTCCGAAATGCGGGGCGTTTTGCTGACATAATACGATGTGGACGCAGAAATCTCCGTTTCCCCCGCGGTCCCGTACCGGGAATAGAGTTTTCCAAAGAGGTTGGAGGGCAGGTAGAACTTGATGGAATCGAGTCCGCCTCCCTTGAGTGCCATGGCGGCCTCCACGAAGCTGGCTGTATCCAGCGTAACGGGCTTATTCTTCTGCCCTTTAATGAGAATTTCGCCCGTGGAGCTTACAGAGGCGCTGACTTCAATCACCACGGTGGCGGTGTACATCATGTCGTTGTACACGTTATACGCCGTGTAGGGAATCTCCACCGTGCCGGAAAAGTCCGCCGCCGGTGTATAGGACACGTACGTTAAATACGGGCTTCTGGACATATAAAGGAGCGTTGTAGATGAGACGGGGCGGGTTGTCGTTCCGTCGAAATACGTGAGCGACCCCTGCACACCCGCAGGCGGCGTAAAGCGGACAAAGGAGATTGTATCGACAGATATGAGGGAGGCCACAGCCCGGAAATCCTCCGGATTAAAGGTGACGGACGACCCGTTTTTCGCGCTATAGCGGATAGTCTCCTCACCGGTCTGCTGGGCCTTTGTCACGGTGATTTTGATTTCCCCCGTATACAAAAGCTCCCCTTTTGAGTCATGGGCTGTGTAACTGAGGGTTACCGTCCCCACGAACCCCGTTGCCGGCAGGAAGCTCACACGGGAGATGTCCGGCGTTCCGGAGAAGTAATACGCCGTGGCGGCTGTCACCGCTTCGGATGAGGCGGTGCCGTACCGATAATACAAACGCCCCACGGAGGTGGAGGGGAGCGTAAAGCGCACGTATGCCGGCATCGGCCCCACCGCCGCGGCGATAAAGTCTGAAGCGGAGAAGCTCACGGCTTTCCCCGACTGGGTGCTGTAGGAAATCGCCGTACTGCCGGCGGTTTTGTAGGGCACGTCCGGAGCGTTGCCCGTGCGGGCATAGTAGAGCATGGCGGCGATATCGTCGCGGGTGGCGATATCGTTTACCGAGCGGGTGCCGAAAAGGGCCCGAAGCCCCTGCTCCGTTGCCGCGGCTGATTTATACCGCGTATCCGCCAGTTCCAGCGAGCGGGAAACGAGCAAAAAGCCTTCCTCCAGCGTGATGTTTCGCTCGGGGAAGAAGTTGGTGCCGTCCCCCCGGGCGATGCCGATGGCTCGCATGGTGGCGATGGCATCCCGGTAGTACATGCTGTCCGGCACGTCGTTAAACGCCGGGAATCCGCTGTACGTGGGAAACTCAAAAGTTCGCACGATGAGGAGGATGCAGTCCCCGCGTTTGACGTTGGCGTCATAGAAGTAGTTGCCGTTGCCGTCCCCCTTCATGATGCCCTGTTCCACCACGTACTGGCGCGAGTAGGTGTAGCTGGAAAAGTTGTTCTTCCCCGCCGCCGCTGCCGGCACGGTCAACATGGACAGAATCAGGCATAGGGCTAGTAACGCAGCCACACTCCCAGACCGTCTACGTGCTTTCATGATGCACTCCCCCTTAAATCCTCAGCGGCTCGCGGCGGCGTGAGCGCCGGCTGCCGCGCATTATTGTAGTTTGACGTGGCGCAGTCCAAAATGTTCCTGTGCCCTCTAAAACTTGCATATTTAGACAATATATAGTATAGCATAAGCCCTTTCCCTTGAGTAGAGGGGCTGCCGAAAAATTTTGAATTTTGGCTCAATCCATTCTTTTTTGTGTTTTTATGGCGCAAATGGGCTTCTTGTGATAAAATGGCTTGAAAAACTGATATAATGGAGACCAAAGGGCGTTTAGCGCTCTCTTATGTAAACCTTCTACGAAGGCGCTGGCCAGAACTTCCCCTTTGAGCGCGTCATCTCTCCGCCGGCGGAGGACTTCTCCTCCCACGCCCTGATGGAGCGCTCTGAAGATTTCGGCCTTTGCCGATTTGTATTTTTTGCACACGCTTTCGATGACAACGCATACACGAACGACACGATAGAAAAGGAGTTAACGCTTATGCTCATCGCCGTAACCGCAGAGGCCCCCGCTTTGGAAGGCGCCGTTTCCGAGACTTATGAAAACTGCAGGTACCTCCTCATCGTGGAGACGGACAACGCCTCCTTCTCCGCTTATGAAAACGAAGGGGTGGACTCCCTCACCGAGTGCATCATCGAAGCCGATTGCGAAGCCGTCATCACCGGCTCTTTCCATCCGGACAGCTTCAACAAAATCGCCGACGCCATGATTACGCGATATAACGGACAGGGCTGCACCGTGGCCGAAGCTCTGGAGAAGATGGACCGCAACACCCTCGACTACATCCGTTTCGCCACGCCGGGCGAAACCTGCGGCAGCGGGACGGGAGAGTGTAACTGCGGCGAGGACCACGATTAAAATTTACGCAAAAACCGGTTGACGCAAAGTCTGAACTGCACCCCAATTGTTAGACAGTATGGTATACTGAATAACGATTGGGGTGTTTTTATGCCAAAAGGAGTGCCGAACAAACGATACACGGCAGAATTTAAACAGAAAGTTGTGGAAGCAGT
>DUPW01000111.1 GCA_012838125.1 Papillibacter sp. | reverse complement strand
TCGAAGCGGCGATTTAAGTACTTGGCGATTTCATCACGAAGGCGGGAGAGGCCCGCGTTGCCGGTATATTTGGTGTAGCCCTTTTCAAGCGAGTGGATGCCGGCGTCACGGATATGCCACGGGGTGACGAAATCCGGCTCGCCGACACCGAGGGAAATGGCGTCATCCATCTCCTCCAGCAGGTCAAAAAACTTCCGTATGCCGGACGGCTTGAGTTTTTTAACGTTTGTATTGAGCAGTTTATTGTAGTCCGTCATACGAACAGCATCCTTTCTTCTTGCTCCTCAGGTTTCTTAAAAATGCACTTTTTCTCTTTGTATTTTTTCAGGATAAAGTGGGTGGCCGTGGCGGTGACGCCGTCGATAGGCGCAAGGTGCGCATAAACAAACTTGGCGATGTCGCGAATGGAGCGCCCCGTAATGTAGACGGCCAGGTCAAAATCGCCGCTCATGAGATAGACGCTGTCCACTTCCTCGTATTGATAAATCCGCTCGGCGATGCGGTCAAACCCTTCACCATGCTGCGGAGCAATCTTCACTTCGATGAGCGCCGTGACGAAATCTTCGCCGGCTCGTTCCCAGTCCACCTGTGCCATGTACTTTAAAATGGCGCCGTCTGCCTCGTATTTTGCAATGGCGGCTTCCACATCATCCTGTGCCATGCCGAGCATGGCGGCAATCTGTGCCGATGTGAGTTTGGCGTCGTTTTCGAGAAGCCTTAAAATATCGTTCATAGCAAACCTCCGTAAGTGTGGACTTATTACCGCAGTTTGCGGCACCGCAAAGGTAATTTGCGGGTATCGAACTATTATACATCTAGTTTTTAGCATTATCAACCGGCATTTTCACCGCGTCTTTTGATTTTTTGCGCTTTTATCGAAGACATTCCTGCCGGTTTTTGCCACCTTCCGCCAGCGTGCCAAACGTGTATAGTCCACGTTTCTTCCGGCAATATTAAAATCGCAGCACAAAAGGAGGAATAGGCATGTTTATGGATCGTATCGCGCTCGTCCTTGCTATCATTGGCGGCATCAACTGGGGCCTTATCGGCCTGTTTAAGTTCGATTTAGTTGCGTATATTTTCGGCGGCCAGTATGCAGGCATCAGCAGGGTCATATATACTCTTGTGGGTTTGGCGTCACTGTGGCTCATCTCGCTGCTGTTTAGAGACCATCGAATCGAACACGAGGACCGCGCGTAACCATCCCCCGGGGGTCAGCCAATGCGCTCCCGGATACATATCTGCGGCATCGGAAAGCTCCTTCCACGCCGCAGATATGTTTTTTCTTTTCATCGAACAAAGGGGGCTGTATAATGGCTTTATGCGTCGGCGAAATTTGCCAGCCGCAAAATCATCTTGATAAAATCCGTTCTTGCCTCTGTGTACGCATAGCGGTCCTGCGGGTACTGCTCCGCAAAGCGCAGCTTAAGGTCGCAATGCTGCTTTGCATGGTCAGGGTGGCAGTTTAAGTAATCCCGAAAGGCAATATTGGCCAGCAGGTTTTGTGATTTTGCTCATAGCTGTGGATGTGGTGCGTCGATATAACCCCGTCCCGGTATTTTGCAAAGGACGCCCAGCCGACAAATGCACGCTTCGCCTGAAAATACATAGCCATGGCGCTCCATGCCTTCAATATTGATTGCATCCAGCTGGCTGATAATCACCGCCACGTCGATTATGGGCTTTGCCGCAATGTCTTTGATTGCGGTGCTTCCGATGTGCAGGATGTCGATGACGTTGGAGCCAAGGATTTGCGGCCTGCGCTTCCTCAAACAGAGCGGCCCACTCTTTCTGTGAGGAACCAGCCGGACCTCATCCCGCTTGATGCCGAGCAAAAAATAACGCCCTTTTCGTAAATGTATGAGACAATTTCCGCTCATGGGTCAAAAACCGTGGCCTGACCTGCCGATTATTATCGCACACCCGCTGAAAGAGAGCATTTTTCCATATTGAGTCCCCGTGCAGAAAATCATGATACAAGGCGGTAACCGCTATGAATGCAGTCACGAGAAAAAGTGAGCGTCGGCGCAGTCTCTCCTTCATGAACGTACTGCTTTGCCTGCTCGTTGTGTTTATCCACGTCTCCTCCCACCCCGTCTCAAACCTCCGGCGTGAAAGCCTCGCCTACGCCGCCGTGTTTATCCCGTGGCGCTTCTCTGCCTTCGCTGTTCCGGGCTTCATCTTCCTCGGCGGCCTGCGCACGTTTCTCAACCCCCCGGACCGGAGCGGCTGGGGCGCCTTTTACAGAGGGAGGGCACGCCGCGTTCTCCTGCCCTACGTGATTTGGAGCGCCGTCTATTATACATACTTCCTCCTGCACGGGTATGAATCCTTCTCCCTCTCCCGCTTCATCACCGGACTTATAAGCGGCACCCTCTTTGGCCCCTTTTACTTCATCGTGGTGATTGTGCAGTTTTATCTGTTGACGCCCCTTTGGAAGCAGGTGACGGAGCGCATCTCCCCTAAAGTCGCTATCCCCATCGCCCTCCTCCTCACGCCGCTGTTTTATGTTAACTTTCCGAAGCTGCTTCGGGCTATAGAGCCATCGTGGCGCTTTCTCCATACCGACCGGCTCTTTCTCACGTATCTCGCCTACTTCGCAGCCGGTTGTTACGCCGGCGCCCGTTTTGATGCCTTTGTCTCACTTCTCAGACGCTATCGCCGCGCGGTGGCGGCGGCCTTTGCCCTTTTCGGCGCGCTGGATGTCGGGCTTGGGTGGTGCGTCTCAACGGGGCGGCTTGTGTTCCCGCAGCTTGAGTATGTGCATTACCTTTATTGCCTCAGCGCCGTGGCGTTTTTCATGGCGGTGTTTGTTTCCCTGGAACACCGCCTGCCCAACTTGCGTCTCGTGCGCGCCGTGGACAATGTGAGCTTTAGCATTTACCTCTCCCACGGCCTGCTCATCTATATTATCAATGAATGGATGGTGCGGCTGGGCGTCCGCCGCATCGGAACCCAGTATCTCCTGCGTACTGTCTTTGTCTACGCCGGAACCATAGCCCTCTGCGTCGGCTTTCGGGCTGTGACGCGGCGATTTTGCATTGGAAAACGAGAAAGGGCGCATCGATAAGCAATCTGGCATTCCATCGGAGTGCCGGCAGGTGATCAGTGCGCCGCGGGGCGCAACGAAGCGTCTAAACTTAACAGTACGGCGCTACAGGGATGCAAATGCGGCGCGAGGTAAAAATCGTAAACACGACGGCGGAGGAATTTGCGGCGGCGTGAGCGTCGGGAAACGAAAACGCACCGGATAAACTCCGGCGCGTTTTTCACGTTTTGTATGACACTTTTTCTGCGGCTTAAACAGTTTGCTCCCGTAATCGGCAGCTTACTCCAGTTCTTTTCCTGCCTGCTCCAGTTCCTGCCGCCTTCTCTGGTAAATCGGCAGGACGATGATAAAGCACACAAGCCCCAGAACAACGGGGAGGACACCAAACTTGAACATGGTGGAATAGTTTGTGTGCTTATATATAATACTTCCATAGAGCGGGCCGGTAAAGAGGGCAAGGTCGATGCCGATATACAGCGTGTTGCTGGCCACGCTGCGTTTAAGCGGCGGAACGGACTGCATGCACATGGCCTGCAGGGCCGGCGTGGTGGCGGCGGTACCTAAAGCCGAGAGAACGGCGGCAAAGAGAATCGGCGTCAGGGTTTTTGAATACCCCACCACGAGGAAGGACGTAATGATAAGACACATCCCCGGAATGACGACTTTTTTCAGGCCGAACCGGTCCGTAAGGTATCCGGAGAAGGGGCGCGAGACCATGAGCGTAATGGCCGTCACCATGAAGAAAATGTTCATGTTGTCGATGCCGTTCACGCGGCCATGGTCTAACAGGTAGGACACATACAAGGACGACGCCACGCTCATAAAGAAATTGACCAGCGTCGTTGGTAGCGCGTATATGGTAATGATATTCTTATACCATGCGCCAAGGTTCTGTAAGTCTTCCTTCGTTCTGGCGTCCGGACGGAGCAGAACGCTCGGAATCACTGCGACGGCCAGCGCCACGGCCGCAAACAGGAAGACGAGGGTAAAGCCGCCCTCCGTGCCGAACAGGCTGGTGCCGAGCCGCTCAAGGGAATCGCCGATGGTGGGGCCTACGGCCTGTCCGATGGCGCTGCCGATGCCGAAGATGCCGATGCCTGTCGCCATCCTGTCCGGTGGAAGGGCGTCACTGGCGACGGTCATAATCAGGGCGCCGACGAAACTGTACTGCACGCCGTGCAGGAAGCGGAAAAACACAAAGGCCGGTATATTCCGGAACATGGCGTATCCGATGTTCACCACTGCGCCGAGTACAGAAATAAAAATCATTAACTTACGCTTGTCGACTTTCGTCATGAGCGGGCCCGAAATCGGTCGAATCGCCAGAGCCACACCGAAGAACATGCCGGTGAGAAACCCCATCAGAACGGGGTCCGCGCCGAGGTGCTTGGTATAGGTTGCAACGAGGGTGTTCACCGAGAAGTGGGAAACACTCAAGAAGAAGTTTGCAAGCATGGCGCAGGTAAAGTTGCGTGACCAAATCCTGCCCTGGGGCGATAATTTTTCTTGGGTCGATGCCATACGTTTCCTCCATCAGTTACCATAAGGGTGCATTTTTATTAAAACAATTTTAACAAATCCAACGGCTATCGTCACGCGAAAAATGCGCATTTGGTATTTTGCACAGCTTTGACTCCCAATATATAGTGTATATTACCAAGCGAATTACCGCGCAACAAAAGGCATCGCATCTTGCATTTGAAGGTTGCGCGAGACAATTTTGCATTTTTAACAAATAACCTCCGGCATGTTCTCCATAGTATTATAGGATTTATGCGTTGCTTTATAGGGTTTTTCAGGGTAAAATACATTATCGTGTTGATTAACTTGCGAAAAGGGGCTTGAAACAGTGAAACTCCTTGAAGAGCGGATCCTTCGGGATGGCAAGGTCAAAGAAGGCGGCATCCTGAAGGTGGACGCATTTTTAAATCATCAAATGGATATCGATCTGTTTGAGGAAATGGCGGATGAACTGTACCGTCTGTACGTCACGGAAAACGTCACCAAAATCCTCACAGTGGAAGCCTCGGGCATTGGTATCGCATGCATTGTCGGCCAGCGATTCAAATGCCCTGTCCTTTTTGCCAAGAAAACGAAAACGAAGAACATTGACGGCGCCGTCTACTCCGCCGAAGTGGAGTCTTTCACCCACGGCACAACATATAAAGTTATCGTCTCGAAGGACTATTTGCTCCCGTCGGACCGGGTTCTCATTATAGACGATTTCCTCGCAAACGGCGCGGCCCTCTCCGGCCTTGCGAAAATCGTCAATGACGCCGGAGCCACTCTGGTGGGCGCCGGCATCGCCATCGAAAAGGCGTTCCAGCCGGGCGGGGAGATGCTCCGCAAAAAGGGCATTCGCATCGAGTCCCTCGCACGTATCAAGTCTTTACGGGAAGACGGCGGAATTGAATTCTGCTAAAATTCCGGAGAATATAATCATAAAGCGAAAGAAGATTGTAGGAGGAACAAAAGAATGAAGAAAGTACTCGCACTCATCTTGAGCCTTGCGCTGCTCTTTGCCGTGGCCGCATGCGGCGGCGGTAAGGACACGCCGCAGCCCTCGCCCACAGGCTCTGCTTCCCCATCTCCCAGCGAGCCGGGCAATGGCATTGCCAAAGAGGATCTGAAAATCGGATTCGTCCACATCTCCGACCCCTCTGATAAGGGCTACACCTTCAACCACGACCTGGGAACCTGGAAGATGGTTGAAGCGCTGGGCCTGAGCGAGGACCAAATCATCAATAAATATAATGTTGGTGAAGACGAAGGCTGCGCCACCGCTATCGATGAGCTCATCGAAGCCGGCTGCCAGATTATCTTTGCCACCAGCTTCGGCCACGGCAGCTACATGGAAGAAGCAGCCGCCGCCAATCCGGACATTGAGTTCTGCCACGCCACAGGCGCCGGCGCCGCTGCTTCCGGCCTTTCCAACTTCCACAACTACTTCACCGCCATCTACGAAGCCCGCTTCCTCGGCGGCATCGCTGCGGGCATGAAGCTCAAGGAGCTGGGCGAGACGAAGCTGGGCTACGTTGCCGCGTATCCTTACGCCGAAGTCATCTCCGGCTACACCGCCTTCTATCTCGGCGCGAAATCCGTCCTCCCCGAAGTGACGATGGACGTTATCTACACCAACAGCTGGCACGATCCCGTTCTGGAAGCCCGCGCCGCCCAGACCCTCATTGACGGCGGCTGCAAAGTCATCAGCCAGCACTCCGACTCCACCGCACCCGCCACCACGGCGGCCTCCAACGGCGTCTACCAGGTGGGCTACAACGCTGATATGATTGACGCGGCTCCCACCGCCTCCCTCATCTCCGCCAGAAGCGACTGGAGCGTCTACCTTATCTACGCCGTCACCCAGGTCATTAATGGCGAGCCCATCGCCACCGACTGGTGCGCCGGCCTTGCAGATGGTGCCGTCTTCATGAGCCCGCTGAACACGGACATCGCCACCCCCGGCACGGCTGAAGCCATTGAAAATGCGGAAAAAAACCTCATCGACGGTAATCTCCACGTCTTTGCCGGCCCGCTCACGGGCGCGGGTGTCACCTTCAGCGGCGAAACCGAGACCATCAACATCCCCGAAGGCGAATGGTTCGAAGAGTCGAAGACTCAGTCCGCTCCGTACTGGTTCTATATCATCGAAGGAATCAACGTTCAGAGCTAACCGCCTGACTGTTACCGCCCGCCCGCACACGCAATATTGCCTGTGCGGGCGGGGCGTTCTTTTTTCTTTTTATCGCAACGTACCAAAAACGCCCGAAATCGGGCCGATTTGCCCTGTTTTGCATTGCCATGGAAGATATTTTATGATAGCATAAGTCGTTGTTTATGCATCGTGTATAAGTGGCACGCTATTACAAGAAAGACGCTATCCGGCGGATTCACGAAAGAAAGGGTGGCCTCATTGAATCCTGAAATTGCCATTGAGATGAGGGATATTACAAAAACGTTCGGCAACGTCGTGGCCAACAACAAGGTCTGCCTTGATGTGTTTCGCGGGGAAATCCTCGCCCTTCTCGGTGAAAACGGCAGCGGCAAGACGACGCTCATGAATATGCTCTCCGGCATTTATTATCCGGATAGCGGTCATATTTACATCGGTGGGCAGGAAGTCTCCATCCGCTCCCCAAAGGACGCCATCGAGCTGGGCATTGGCATGGTCCACCAGCATTTTAAGCTGGTGGATAACCTCACCGCCGCCGAAAACATCATTTTGGGGCTAAAGGGCGAAGGCCGCCTCAACCGCAAAAAAGTCGCGGAAGAGGTTTTGGAAATCAGCCGCAAGTACGGCTTCGACTTAAACCCCAACAAGAAGATTTACGATATGTCCGTCTCTGAAAAGCAGACGGTTGAAATCATCAAAGTCCTCTACCGCGGCGCGAACATCCTCATTCTCGACGAACCCACCGCCGTTCTCACCGTGCAGGAGGCGGAAAAGCTCTTTGACATCCTTCGCGCCATGAAACAGGACGGCAAGGCCATCATCATCATCACCCACAAGATGAACGAGGTCCTCTCCCTATCCGACCGGGTCACTGTCCTGCGCAAGGGCGAAACTGTGGGGACCGTGGTCACGAAGGAGGCCTCCGTCACGTCCCTGACGGAAATGATGGTGGGCCGCGCCGTGACCCTCAACATCGAGCGGCCGGAGCCAATCGACCCCGATCCGCGCCTGATTGTGAACAAAATCAGCTGCATCAATAAAGACGGCGTCAAGGTGCTCGATGACGTGAGTTTTATCGCCTACAGCGGCGAAATCCTCGGCATTGCGGGCATCTCCGGCAGCGGCCAGAAGGAGCTGCTTGAAGGCATCGCCGGCCTTGTGCCCCTCAGTGCCGACAGCAGCATCACCTACTACCCCGAAGGGCCGGACAAGCCCGTTGAGCTCGTCGGCAAGCGGCCCCTTGACATCCGCAAGCTGGGTGTTGCCCTCTCCTTCGTGCCGGAGGACCGGCTGGGCATGGGCCTTGTGGGCAGTATGGACCTTGCCGACAATATGATGCTGCGCAGCTATAAGGACGCCCGCTTTTTCACGGACCGCAAAGGCCCCCGCCAGCTGGCTGAGTCTGTTGTCCGGCAGCTGGAAGTGGTTACCCCCAACATCACAACCCCCGTCAGCCGCCTGTCCGGCGGCAACGTTCAGAAGGTGCTGGTGGGCCGCGAGATTGCCCTCGCGCCGAAGGTGCTCATGACGGCTTATGCCGTTCGGGGGCTTGACATCAACACATCCTATACAATCTACAGTCTGCTCAACGAGCAGAAGAAAAACGGCGTTGCCGTCATCTACGTGGGCGAGGATCTTGACGTCCTCCTCCAGTTGTGTGACCGCATCCTCGTCCTTTGCGCAGGGCGTGTGAGCGGCATTTTGGACGCCCGCACGGCGACGCGGGAAGAAATTGGCCTGAGAATGATGGGCGCAAAGGAGGACGAAGGGCATGAATAACACCCGTCACGAGCCTTCCGAACCCTTTCTTCGGATAGCAAAACGGGGAGAAATGGTCACGTGGAAAACGTGGGCCATCCGTATCGCCGCCATCCTTTTGGCCCTGCTCACGGGGGCGATTCTGCTCCTGCTCTTAGGGCACAACCCTGTGGCGGTGTATCTCGACATGGTCACCGGCTCCGTTGCCACGAAAACATCCCGGGTAGCTACGATGAAAATCTTCATCCCCCTTTTGGGAGCGGCCCTTGCCATCGCGCCGGCCTTTAAGATGCGTTTCTGGAACATCGGCGCGGAGGGGCAGATTCTCGTGGGCGCCATTGCCGCCACGTATTTTGCCCTGTTTCAGTACCAGAACCTCCCCCGCCCCCTGCTACTTTTTGTCATGTTCCTCGCCGCAGCCGTCGCCGGCGGTATCTGGGCACTCATTCCCGCCTTTTTTAAGGCGCGGTTTGACACGAACGAAACGCTCTTTACCCTGATGCTCAACTACGTAGCCGTGGGCATTGTGAAATACCTGCGCATGGGCCCGTGGCGCAGCCCTGCCAGCGCCGGTTTCCCGAAAATCAGCATGATTGACCAGTCGGCGCGCCTGCCGCTGGTGTTCGGCGTGAACATCGGCTGGATTCTCGTTCTCGTCCTGGCCGTTCTCATGTACGTCTACATCCGCCACACGAAGCAGGGATATGAAATCTCCGTTGTGGGCGAGAGCGTTCAAACAGCGAAGTATGCCGGCATGAACGTGGGGCAGATTATCGTCCGCACGGTGTTCTTCTCCGGTGCCATCGCCGGTATCGTGGGCTTTCTCATCGTCTCCGGCTCCGCCTTTACCCTCAGCGACAATACCTCCGGCGGATACGGGTTTACGGCCATCACCGTGGCGTGGCTGGCGAAGCTCAACCCCATGGTGATGATTCTGATAACGGCGTTCCTCGCCATCCTCACGAAGGGCGCCAACACCATTCAGACGAACTTTAAAATTCCGGCCTCAGCTTCCTCTGTTCTCATCGGCCTGATTTTATTCTTCATGCTCGGCTGCGAGTTCTTCATCAACTACCGTCTCATCTTCCGCAAGGGAAAAAAGCGTGAGGTGGCTCACTTATGAATCTACTCAACTTTTTTATCGCCTCCGTCCTCTCCGCCTGCCCCCTCCTGTTCGGCACCCTCGGAGAAACGCTCACGGAGCGCTCCGGAAACTTAAACCTCGGCGTGGAGGGCATGATGTTCATGGGCGGCATCGCAGGACTGGCCGGCTCCTACTACTACGAAACCCTGGTGGAAACCCCCGTGGTGTGGGTCAGCGTCCTCATCGCCATCGTCTGCTCCTTCCTCTGCGCAGGCTTTGGCGCGCTCATCTACAGTGTCCTCACCATCACCTTCCGTGCCAATCAGAACGTAACGGGCCTGGCGCTGACGATTTTCGGAACGGGCTTCGGCAACTTCTTCGGCGAGCTTTTAAGCAACAGCGCCGGCGGATACGCCGCCGTGGGGGGCGCCACTAAGGAGGCCTTCAACGCACCCATTTTCCCCTCTCTGGCCAGTTCCTCCGTTATCGGTAAACTGCTGTTTTCCTATAACTTTCTCGTCTACATCGCCATTGCGCTGGCCCTGTTTCTCACGTACTTCATCAATCACACCCGCAAGGGGCTTAACCTCTGGGCCGTGGGTGAGCGGCACGCCGCGGCGGACGCCGCCGGCATCAACGTCACCCGTTATAAATATCTGGCCACCTGCATTGGCGGGGGCATCACCGGCCTTGGAGGCATGTACATCGTCATGAACTCCGCCAGCGGCGTGGGGGGCGTGTGGGTGCACAACTGCATCTCCGGTTACGGCTGGCTCTCCGTAGCCCTCGTCATCTTCGCCATGTGGCATCCCTCTAGGGCGATTTTTGCGGCCTTTGTGTTCGGCGCCCTGTCGGTTGCACGGTTTTACTTCCCCGTCTCCTTCCTGCCGGACGCCATCTACGAAGTGGTGCCCTACATCGCCACCGTTGTGGTGCTCATCTCCGTGAGCGTGCGCAGCCGCAGAAGGCTGCAGCCGCCTGCCAGCCTCGGCCTTGCCTACTTCCGCGAGGAGCGCTAAGCCATAACGCAGGACGAAAAGACACCAGAAATGCAAAACAGAAAAGCCGAAGCGGTTTCGCTTCGGCTTTGTGTTTATAAATGCTGGTCTGGCTCGTTTTTCATTTTATTTGCAATGTATGACACCTTCTCGATAAGTTCCCCGAATCCATACAAGGGCCACGAGCCGATGAAGCTCGTCAAGCCGATGATAATGCCGGTCAGGACGGCCCCGGAGCCGGAGGGCCCGGCCAGCGCTATAAGGGCGCCGAATATGACGCCCATAATGGCGACGAATTTTGCCAGTCCCTTTAGTTTGCTTCCGATGTTCTTATACATCCTGTCCATCCCCCTTCTTGTATAGGGTATCCGGCAAAAAGGGGAATTTCGCAAGAATCCGCGCGCCATTTTTTATCGTACACAAGCAAAAGCCCTTCAGGCATTCCTGCCTGAAGGGCTTTCGTTTTCACGATTAAGTGTGCGCGTCGCTATAGCGCGTAAGCCTTACTCGTCCCGCTCCCAGTTGTGGTAGACGTTCTGCACGTCGTCGTTATCTTCAAACAGGTCGAGCATTTTCTCCATGTTCTTGATATCGTCGGGATTGGTGAGCTTTATGTAGTTTTGCGGCACCATTTCAGTCTGGGCGGAGAGGAACTTATACTTCCCTTCCAGCGCTGCGGCCACTTCCGTAAACTTCTCCGGATCCGTGTAGACTTCAAACACGCTCTCGTCCGTCACAACGTCTTCTGCACCGGCTTCAAGGGCGTCCATCATGACATCGTCCTCGGACAGGTCGCCGTCCTCATTGTCGATAATGATGACGCCTTTGTGGTCAAAGGACCAGGATACGCAACCCGTTGTGCCCATGTTGCCGCCGTATTTGTCGAAATAGTGGCGCACTTCTGAGGCCGTTCGATTGCGGTTATCCGTCATAGCTTCCACGATGACGGCAACGCCGCTGGGCCCGTATCCTTCATACGTCACGCGTTCATAACTGTCTCCGCCGCCGCTGCCGAGGGCCTTGTCAATCGTTCTTTTGATATTGTCGTTCGGCATATTGTTCGCTTTCGCCTTGGCAATGGCGTTAGCAAGCCGTGTGTTGTTCGCCGGGTCGCCGATTCCCGTTTCCTTAACGGCGACGATAATTTCCCGGGCGATTTTCGTAAAGATTTTCGCTCTCTTTGCGTCAACGGCGCTTTTCGTCCGCTGAATATTGTGCCATTTTGAATGTCCAGCCATGAATAACCTCTCCTTGCTGCGGGATTTTTCTAAAGTTGCACCACAATGGCCCGCTTAAAGGCGGGTGATATTATACCATACTACGCGGTGCCTTACAAGGGCGGCATTTCCCCACAGGCCCGAAAAAATACGCCAAAGGGCGTATAAATCCTTGGAAATAGCCAAAACTAGTAACGTATATTTTGACAGGAGGGCCTACAATGGGTCAAAGAGCAAACGATAACCGCAACCGCAACAACCAGTCGCAGAACCAGAGAAACCAGCAAAACCAGCAGAATCAGCAGAATCAGCAGAACCAGCAAAACAGAAGATAGAAAACCGTCGGAGCAGCAATTGAAGTGACCCCAAAAAGTTAGACAAAATGTAAAAGAGAAAAAGTCAAGCAACCGAGAGGGCTTGTTGCCTGTGAAGAGCAGGCGGCAGGCCCTTTAGCT
>DUPW01000110.1 GCA_012838125.1 Papillibacter sp. | reverse complement strand
GGCTTACATACGAGCTTGCTCATGCTCTAATCTCCGCTATCTATATTCATGGGCATGACAGCATCGAAATCGTCTGGAAGTTCAAAGACATCTTTGAGAAAGCAGAAATCAAATAGGCTGAATGTTACAAGCCGTTCACGGGTGGTCATCCGCCTATGAACGGCTTGTAAAATCTCAAAAATTTTTTAGTTCCTACTTGACACAAGAAGACATGTCGCGCCTCGGCAAGGATTATCTCAGGGTGGGTATGTACACCGACATCATTTTCTCTGAGAAGAACATCCACTTTATAGCGATCAATGACGGCGTGGATTCCAAGAACAGCACCGGCAATGATTTCACCCCGATTCGCAATTTGTTCAACGAATTTCATGCCCGGGACACGGCCAAGAAGGTCAGGGACGCCATGACAGTTCGCGGAAACTCCGGCAAATATCTCTGCACCAGCCCACCTTATGGCTTTCTACGAGACCCATGCGACAAGGATAAGTGGATTGTAGATGAGGAGGCCGCAAAGGTCATTCAGCGGATTTATGACCTCTGTATCGACGGTAAGGGCGTATCACAGATCGCACGGATACTCTGGAAGGACAAGGTACAGACCCCATCGGCTCATTTTCACAGCATCAACGTCAAATCAAGGCACAAACCCTCAGCCGACCCTTATTGCTGGAAAGACTGCACTATCGAGGGAATCCTGAGCCGCATGGAGTATCTGGGTTGTATGGTCAACTTCAAGCACTCGAAAAAGAGCTACAAATCCAAACGGTCGTATCCCAATGACCCGGACAATTGGGTAATCTTTGAGGATGCACACCCAGCCATTATTGAGAAGGCCCAGTGGGAGCGTGTGCAAGAGCTACGGCAGCATAAGCGGCGGCTGACCAAAAGCGGCAGAGCCGGATTATTCAGCGGGTTGGTTTATTGCGCAGATTGCGGCGCTAAGCTCCACTTCGCCACCTGCAAGAGCTTCGACGCAACGCAAGACCACTACCGCTGTTCGAATTACAAAAGCGGTATGGGGCAATGCTCAGCACACTTCATCCGTGAGGTGGTGCTGAGGGACATTATTCTGGAGCATATACAAAGGACGCTGCGGTACATACAGCAGTTTGAAGCGTCCTTTGTGCGCTTGAAGTATGAGCAGTCCTTTGAGGACAGACGGCGGGAGCTTGCGGAGATGAAACGGGAGATTGTCCGGGCGAATCGACGCATTGGTGAGCTTGATACGCTATTCAAGCGGGTCTATGAGGATCATGTGGCCAGCAAGCTCAGCGATGAACGCTTTGTATCCATGTCCAGTGACTACGAGACCGAGCAGCGGCAGCTAAAGGCGAATGTCATGCAGATGGAGGCCGATATTGCCAAAGGCGAGGCGGTTACGGCAGACTTTCAGGTATTTCTTGCTAACATCCGCAAATACACCGATATTTCGGAGCTGACCCCGACCATTCTCAATGAGTTCATACCACGGATTGAGGTTCATGCGCCGGATAAATCCAGCGGTAAGCGCACACAGCAAATCGATATCTACTACAATGCTGTCGGCGTGGTCAACATTCCCACAGCGGAGGAGCTGGAATCGCTCAAGGCTGAGCGTGCGGCACGAAAAGAACAAGATCACAAAAGTGCGTGAAAACGCACGATGGTGCAGCATTTCTGCTACACCATCGTACATACTTCCTTATTCCCTGCAACCATTCGGTTTGCGGCGGTTTATGTGCGATGTACTGTGGGTGCCTGTTATTTCTTGCGCTCGAGGGGGATGTCCCCGAGGTTTACGCTCTCTTTCGCGTCCACGTTGTCGAAGGTCTTGTATTCAAAGCCGGGGGCTTCGATGACAACTTCGTAGGTACCGGGAGCCAGGTCGTTAAACCAGAAGTCCCCGAATTCGTCGGAGCGCACCTGATAGGTCTTGCCGCCGATGGTGGCGCGGCAGCGGGCGCCGATGATGACTTCCTTCTCCACGGGGTCGTACAGCGTGCCCGCAATGAAGCGGCCGGGGATGTTGCGGTAGTACACCCGGGGGCGGTTGCCCGTCTCCGGCTCCCTGACCGTGGCGCCGACGATGAAGTCCTGCATTTCCTCTTCTTCGCCGAACTGCAGAGCGTCCGTGGGGCAGGCGTCCACACAGCGGGGGATGCCGATATTGTGGTCGAGAAGATGGGCGCAGCCGGTGCATTTCTGGCTGATATTCCGCTCCTCGTTAAAGTAAATCGCCTCGTAGGGGCAGGCCTCCTGACAGGCGCGGCAGCCTGTGCATTTTTCCGGATGGATGAGGACGAGCCCGTCCTCCCGCCGGTAGATGGCGCCGGACTGGCAGGCCTCCATGCAGGAGGCGTTGCGGCAGTGGTTGCACAGGTGGGGGATATAGTGAATGCGCACCTTCGGAATCGAGCCGTTCACGTGCTCCGAAACCTTGCACCAGAACTGGCCGATTTCCGTCTGGGGTGCGGCGTAGGGTGACCAGTCGTTATAGACGTGCTCGTCTTTGCAGGCGAGCTGGCAGTTATGGCAGCCGTTGCACTTGGCAACATCGATGCAAAATACCTTAGCCATACTATGCGCCTCCTTTAATCGGTAATGTCCGAGGGGTCTTTGAGCCAGCCTTCCAGGCACACGCCGAAGGCGGGGTCGATTTTCCGCTAAAACGCCTCGGGATATTCACGCCGCCACTGGGCCATCTCTTCGTCCGTCACCTTCTCCACCTCCACAAGGAAGCCGGAGGTGGCCATGCCGGTGGAGCGCTTGGAAGTGATGTTGGTGGGGGTGATGCAGTTGATGGCACCGCCGCGGTCGAGATAGCCGGGGATGATGGGGTCGTGCCGTGAGCCGTGGTCCACGTAGCACACGTTGGGGATGAGCCGCTCCGTGACGTAGGCCGCGCACAGGACGACGCCCCGCTCGTTGAAAACCTTCACAATGTCGCCATGCTTGATGCCGCGTTTTTCCGCCTCGGAGGGGTGCAGCCAGCAGGGCTCGTACTGGTAACCGTCTTTGGCGCGGATTTTCATCGTCTCCACTTCACGGTTCCAGATAATATCGTCACACTGGGCGTGCATGCGCCACCTTCCGTGGTTGGACATACACAGAAGGGGATACTTATCCGCCCGCTGGCTGGAAAGGCGCTCGTCGTGAGATTCGCCCTTCTCAATCCATCGGGGAACGGGCGGGCGCTCCTCATCGTCCGGTGCGTGTTTGGCGATGGCGGTGGAGAAGTACTCCAAAAGCCCTGTGGGGGTGGAGAGGGGGTGGTTTTCCGGATCCTCGTAGAACTTCACGAGGCCCGCAGGCAGCTCCTGCGCGTCCGGCTTACAGGGCACAACGAAGATTTTGCGTTTATTAAACTCCTCCCAGGACATGCGCTCTTCGCAGCCGCTGGCCTTGTAGAACAGGCGCACCCGCTCCTCTTCGGACATGTTGCCGGTGTAAGCGTCATAATAATCCTTGCCCAGCTTTTCGGCGATTTTCGCGCAGACGTCAAAGTCCGTGAGGGACTCGCCCACCGGCGGACAGCAGGGCTCCACCTTGTAGACGGAGACGAAGCCGCCGCTGGAGAGGTCGTTGGCGATGTCGTGCATTTCGTGCTTCGTGGAAACGGGGAGGATGATGTCCGCGTAGTAGCAGTCGTTTTCCAGCCACGGGTGCTGGGCCACGATACATTCGATGCTCTCGTCCTGATACGCCCGGGAGTGCAGGTGCCCGTCGTTCCAGCAGGTGACCTGACAGGGGGCGTCCGTCCAAATCATGTGGACGCGGGACAGGCCCGGACGCGGGTAGACCATTTTTTCAAACTGATACTCCGTGGTCGGCTGGCGGTAGTTGTCCTTATCCGGCACCTGACTGGAGGAGAAGCACTGAAGGCCGTACCACTCCGCGTGCCCGTCAATAATGGCCTTGTGAATCAGGCAGCGGGGGATAAACTGCTTCGGAGCCGGGTGCTGCTTAAACAGCTCGATAAGCTCCGGCGCCCGTTTTTCCTGTTCGGGGGTCAGGGTAAAGCGCTTCATGTTGACCTCGGGGTGCACGTCCCCGTCCACGGGGCGCAGGGGGTCTGCAATGTGGGGAATCTGGGGCATGAACTCGCCTTGGTAGGGAATGGGGAAGTCCTTGTTCCAGAGGTTAAATTCAATCATCTTCGCCTGATGGACGCCCGGGCGGCCAAGGCCCTGCATGCCCAGCAGCATGACTTCAAGGCGGGCCGGCTCCGTTGCATACGGGCCGCGGATGAGGCCGCCGCCGTTGGAGTGGCATATCGAGACGGTTTTCTTCGCCCAGTCCCGGGCCAGAGCCTTAATGGTCCACTCCGGCACGCCGCATTTTTCCGACGCCCATGCCGGCGTTTTGGGCACGCCGTCTTCCCGCCCGAGGACATAATCTTCAAATTTATCGAATCCATAGGCGTGTGTTGCGATATAATCTTTATAGTACGTGTCTTCCGTCATCCAGACGTAGGCGATGGCAAGCTGCAGCGCCGCGTCCGTACCCGGCAGGACGGGAATCCACTTGTCCGCGTGAATGGCGGCACCGTAGTTGAGGTCCGGACAGATATACACGCTTTTAATGCCGATTTTCGTAAACCAGGAGCACAGGCGGCTGGGCAGCTGCGAGACGACACCGAGAGGCGTTGTCTCCGGATCACAGCCCCAGAACAGGAGCATGTCCGCGTGCTTGGCAATATCCACAAAGAGGTTCGTCATGGGCATCATTTCGCCCACGGGTTCACAGCCCCAGACGTGCTTGGCGCCCCAGAACCAGCCTTCCCAGCTGTCCATGTTGCGCATCTGGAGTGTATAGCCGCCGAGAAGGGACATGAGCCTGTTAGGGCAGCCGTGGCTGGGGGCGACGTGTTTGCCCTCGCCGTGCATGTCTGCCTGAACCAACACGGCCTCAGGGCCGTACTTCTCCTTGATGCGGACAAGCTCGTCTGCAACAATCTGGGCCGCCTCGTCCCACGAAATGCGCACATACTTGCTCTTGCCGCGGTTTTGCGGGTTGCGTTCGCCCTTCGGGTCCCAGTCCACGCGTTTAAGGGGATAGCGCACGCGGTTGCGGGAGTAGACGCGGGATTTATACCCTAAGCCGAAGGGGGTAATGGTGACCCGGTCCGGCGCGGAGAAGCTGCTCCCGCGGGCCTCGATTTTCCACGGGTTACAGTGCTTTTCTATATACTCTTTATCATAGCGGTACGGCCGGATGCGCGTAATCCGCCCATCGGTTGAGTCAACAAGGCAGGGACCGCCACTTTCCGGCCCCATCAGACTGAAACTGACAATCTGTTGTGAATCAGGAATGAATTTTTTGGCCATCATACACCTCAAATCTGCGTATTCAGGTTCAGAATGACCTGTAATAACAGTATACTCGACATTTTGCATAAAGGGAAACGCAATCAAAATGGCTGGCAACAACCAATAGGTTGTAACGCTACTTCAAAATGCATCATACGGTTGGATTTTTCGGAGAATGGGACAAAATAACGGAGCATGGGCTTGACATTGGTATAATGCTAGGGTTTATAATATGTTGAACGTGATTGACGGGCCGGATGATTTTGGAAAAAGCAAGCCATCGCCCGACGTGGGACAGGCTCTTTAGCTTATCCCTGCTCGTTTTCACAAGAGACTGGGGGATATTGTATGGAGCAAGTAGACCTTCATCTTATGCCGAAAGACGGCGACCAGGTATTAAAGGAACTAAGCGATGGAAACATGGTGATTGTACGCTCAAAGAACGACTTTTTATACATGTTGGAATTTGACGGACAGTTTCACATGTTTTTTCACGCTGCCGGCGCGCCGGGAGGCGGGCAGAAACAGTTTCCGAAAGATGAGAAGTACATTGCCGTGGTCAAAAAGCTTGCAGGCTTG
Organism: Papillibacter sp.; assembly: GCA_012838125.1. Lineage (GTDB taxonomy): Bacteria > Bacillota > Clostridia > Oscillospirales > Oscillospiraceae > Sporobacter. The sequence goes on along the minus strand of DUPW01000110.1, from coordinate 6,513 downwards.
GCCGACGGTGTGTATAAAGCCACATTCGACAAGGATATGAACCTCTACGGCGTCATGGCGACGGCGGAGGAGGGTATCCTTTCCATGTTCCCGGGCAATATGGGTGACGATGACGTCATCGAGTTTATCCTGCCCGGCGAAATGGAGTCCGATGAGGACAAAACAGATTTACCATAAGCTTGTAGCAAAAATGTAAGTAAGGAGGATTCAAATGGCAAGGGTTCAAACGAGCAATGCGCAGGGGCTCAAAACCGCAATGGTGAAGTGGCTTCAGGAGTATCCGGGAGACACAATCTGCGCCCTGCAGATTTGGTATGAAGGCTTCGGCGGTTGCGGCGTGCCGACTCCGGAGGACAGAGCGGCCATTGAGGCGGTATTTGACAGTCTCGAAGACTGGAAGCATATCGGCGACGTGCGCTTTGAGAAGTTCGGAGTGCAAAACAGCTACAGACGCGTCAAGAAGTAAGCCGTAAAAGCAGTTTGCACGCCTGAAAGGAGTTGTTACGAATGGCAAACAATATGATGGTTCAGCATTTATTCAAACTCAATGGGCTCTACAAGACGCCCGAGGGGAAGATCCTGAAAATTGTCTGTTCCGAGGTTTGGAACCTCCGCTGCTTTGAAATTGTGGACGGCAACATGGTTGGCCCCATGATTAAGATTCATCCCACGTCCGATTTGGCCAAATCGCTCGTTGAAATTGAAGCTTAAGCCTGCCAGGCAGGCGCCGCTTCTAAATGCAGCGTTATGAAATTACGCGAGGAGGAAAGGAAATGGCTGAAAAAGTAACACACAGTATCTGTGTCGGCGGCCCCATCGCCGTGCACACGGTCGACGGCGTTATTCGGCGTATCAGACCGATTGTTTTAAGAGATGACGACCCGAAAGGCTGGGTCATAAAAGCCCGCGGTAAGGAGTTTACCCCCGACCGCAAGGTAAAGCCCGCTTTTATCGCACTGACGGAGAAAAACCGTTGCTATTCCTATGACCGTATCCGTTATCCCATGATTCGTGAGGACTTCGTGGAGACGCCGGACGGCAAAAACAGAAACACCGAAAACCGCGGCAAGTCCGGCTACCGCCGCGCCACCTGGGACGAGGCTCTTGACCTTGTGGCCCGGGAGATTAAGCGCGTGCAGACGAAGTACGGCAAGGAAGCCGTTACGGCCATGACGAGCTCTCACCACTCCTGGGGACTTGTGGGCTACAAGCTCTCCGCCTTTGCCCGCTTCTTCAGAATGCTCGGCTACACCGAGGTGAAGGACAACCCCGACTCCTGGGAAGGCTTCACCTGGGGCGCGCCCCACACCTACGGTTACTACTGGCGTCTGGGCGGCACGGAGGCCTTTGACCTCCTTGAGGACGCCCTCCAGAACGTCGAGACCATGATTATGTGGTCCCACGACCCGGATACGACCCGCGGCGGCTACGCCGGCAGCGAGTCCACCCTCTGGCGTCAGTGGCTGAAGGACCTCGGTGTTCAGTTTATCTATATCGACCCCTTCAACAACTTCTCCTCCGTCAAGCAGGCGGACAAGTGGCTGGCTCCCCGCCCGGGCACCGACGCGGCCCTCTGTGAAGCCATCGCCTACGTCTGGCTGACGGAAGGTCTCTACGACAAAGACTATATCGCCAAGCATGCGCACCGCTTCGACGAGTGGGCCGACTACATCCTCGGTAAGGGCATCGACAAGCTGCCCAAGACCCCGAAATGGGCCGAGAGAGAAACGGGCATTCCCGCAGCGGATATTAAGGCGATGGCCCGCCGCTGGGGCACCACCAAGACCATGGGCGGTTCCGGTATGCGCGGCGGCTTCGGCGGCGTCTGCCGTACCGCTAACGGCACGGAGTTTGCCCGCCTGATGGTGCAGCTGTTTGCCATGCAGGGCATGGGCAAGCCCGGCCAGAACATCTGGGCGGGTACCACCGGTGCGCCGATGGATTACGACTTCTGGTTCGGCGGCTACTCCGACCCGCTGTCCACCATCGCCAACCAGCCCATCGCCGACAAGACGGCTGTCAACACCGTTACCCAGAAGCTCTACCGCCCGAACCTGCCGGATGCCGTTCTGAACGGCCACTATGAGTGGTACGGCGAAGGCTTCTGCGGCGGCGGTATCGACCTTGAGTTTACAAACCATGTCTATCCGGAGCCGGGCTGCTCGAAAGTCCACCTGTTCTATCGCTACGGCGGCACCTTTATGGGCACCATGCTCGACACGAACAAGTGGGTGAAGATGTACAAGAGCCCGGAACTGGAATTCGTCATCAACCAGGACATCCACTTCCACGGCGAAGCCCGCTTTGCCGACGTCATCCTCCCCGCCTGTACGAACCTTGAGCGGTACGACATCGGCGAGCTGTGTAACTCCGGTAACGGCGGTTATCAGTCCCACTCTCAGACGGGTAACAGCTGGCAGGTCGTCGTCTTCCAGGACAAGGCCATCGAGCCACTGTGGGAATCCCGCTCCGACTACTGGATCTTCTCGCAGCTGGCTGAGCGCCTCGGCTTCGGCCAGGATTACACGGAAGGCCGCACCGAGCTTGACTGGTGCAAACGCTTCTGGGAGAAGTCCGACCTGTGCGACCGCATCTCCTGGGAAGACTTCATGGAGAGAGGCTACTACGTCGCCGGCGTGCCGGAAGACTGGCAGCGCCGCTTCGGCTTCCGCTGGTTCGCCGAGGGCTATCCCTGCGACACGCCGAACCACAAATACTTCCAGGAAGAAGGCAAACTCGGCACCTTCACCGGCAAGTTCGAGTTCGTATCTGAGAGCCTTCTCTACTGGGCGCCCACCGACGAGGCGCGCACACCCATCGCCACCTACAAGCACAGCTGGGAAGGCCACCACTCCCTCAAGGCGCGCAAATACCCGTTCCACCTCATTACGCCGCACCCGCGCTTTGACTATCACACGCAGCACAACTCCTCCACGCCGTGGTTCTGGGAAATCCCCGAAAACCGCGTGTATATCAACGGCAACCCCTACCTCGTGGCCCGCATCCATCCGAAGAAGGCCGCCGAGAAGGGCATCAATGACGGCGACGTCATCGAGCTGTTCAACGAGCGGGGCTCTGTTCTGTGTGTCGCCCGCGTGACCTACCGTGTGGAAGAAAACACCATCCACGCTTACGGTTCTTCGGGCATCTACAACCCCGTCGTTCCGGGCGAGCCCTCCATGGATATCGGCGGCTGCGTCAATATCCTCACCCCGGGCCGTCTCATGGGCGACCTTGTCCCCGGCATGGCGCCGAACTCCACGCTGCTTGACGTCCGCAAGTACGAAGGCGAGCTCCCGAAGGGCCAGCTCTTCGAGCACAAGCTGGATTCCGTTGCCCTTGAGGCCGATCCCGAGTCGCCCACCTGCGTTGAAATCATCGAAGGCGAAGGATTTGTAAAGCTCCAGGCCAAGTTCAGAGATGAGTATCTTAAGAAAGGAGCGGCTGCGAAATGAGATTAGGTATTGCTGTTGATTCCCGCGTGTGCATGGCCTGCTACTGCTGTTTCATGGCGTGCAAGGACGAGCACTGCGGTTACGGTTCCAAACTCTCCGCACCCCAGCCCATGATGGGCCAAAAGTGGATTGACGTCCGCGAGTGGGAGCGGGGCGATGACTCCCGCCGCATCAAGACGGCCACCGTCCCCACCCTCTGCGCCCACTGTCAGGATCCCCACTGCGCCAAAGTTGCCAAAGACGGCGCTGTGTACAAGAGAGATGACGGCATCGTCATCATCGACCCGGAGAAATCCAAGGGCCAGAAGGAAATTGTGGACGCCTGCCCGATTAATGCCGTTTACTGGAACGAGGAACTCCAGATTCCGCAAAAGTGCACAATGTGCGCCGAGCTTCTGGACGACCCGGAGTACCTCGACTATCTGGGCGACAAGAAATTCAAGAAGCCCCGCTGCGTAGAGGCCTGCCCGAACCACGCCCTCATCTTCGGCGACCTCGATGACCCCAACAGCGAAATCTCCAAGGCCATTGCTGAAGGCCGTGTGACGCCGCTGGAGGGCCTTGAGGACATGAAGACGAACGTGGTCTGGCTTAACGTGCCGTCTGTCTTCCTTGCCGGAACGGTTTACTATCCGGCGGAGATGGAAGAAGTCGTTGTTGGCGCGAAGGTGAAGCTCACCTGCAAAGAGACGGGCGAGACATGGGAGACGGAAACGAACTACTTCGGCGACTGGGAAGTGGAATGGCTGCCGAAGAACAAGAACATTGACGTTGAAATCTCCTTCGACGGTTACAAGACCGCCACATACTCGGCCTTTACCGATAAGGACCACTATGTGGGTATGACCTATCTGGAGAAAAACTAAGACAGTGTTGTTATGCGGGAGAGGTCTATCTCCCGCATGACACGATTTTCAGGCATATTTCAGTAATCAAAAGGAGAATCTTTAGCATGCGTGACGTTGTCATAGTAGAAGCATGCCGCACGGCCGTCGGGACACTCGGCGGAACACTCAAGGACATTCCAGCGGAGGAACTGGCCCGCGTCGTGATGCGGGGAATCATTGAGCGCAGCGGCATCGACCCGAAGGAGATTGGCGAAGTGATTATGGGCCACTGCCGCCAGTCCTCCGATAACCCCAATATCGCCCGTATTGCCGCTCTGCGCAGCGGTATTCCAGAAGAAGTCCCCGCCTACACTGTCATGCGGCAGTGCGCCTCCGGCATGACGGCCGTCGTCAACGGCGTGATGAGCATCATGACCGGCGATGCGGACGTTGTCCTCGCCGGCGGTACGGAGAGCATGTCCACGGCGCCGTTTTATATTCGAGGCGCTCGCTTCGGCCTCGGCACCGGCAACACGCAGCTTCTCGACTCTCTGGTGGAAGGCCAGTTCCAGAGCCAGCCGCAGGAGACTTATGGCGTGTTCAACATGGGCATGACGGCGGAAAACGTTGCCGAGAGATTGAACATCTCCCGGGAAGATCAGGATAAGTTCGCCCTTAACAGTCAGGAGAAGGCCGCCGCGGCCATCGCCGAAGGCCGGTTTAAGGACGAAATCGTCCCCGTCATGGTCCCGCAGAGAAAGAGCGACCCCATTGTGTTCGACACCGACGAGTTCCCCCGCAAGACGTCCCTGGAGAAGCTGGCCAAGCTCAAGCCCGTCTTTAAGAAGGACGGCACCGTCACAGCCGGCAGTTCCTCCGGCCGTAACGACGGTGCCTCTGCCGTTCTGCTCATGTCCGCGGACAAGGCGAAGGCACTGGGCCTGAAGCCCCTTGCCCGCATCGTCAGCCACGCCACCGCCGGCGTTGACCCGCGCTACATGGGCCTTGGCCCCGTTCCCGCCACGCAGAAGGCGCTGGAGCGGGCCGGCCTGAAGCTGGATGACATCCAGCTCGTGGAGCTGAACGAAGCCTTTGCGGCGCAGTCCCTCGGCTGTATCCGAGAGCTGGGCCTCAATGAGGACATCATCAACGTTAACGGCGGCGCCATCGCCCTGGGCCACCCTGTGGGCTCCTCCGGCTGCCGCATTATCGTGACGCTGCTGCACGAAATGCGCCGCCGCGGAAACCGCTACGGCCTTGCCACCCTGTGCATCGCCGGCGGTATGGGCCAGACCGTTATCATCGAAGCCCTTTAATCATTGTACTTTTTACGGCACCGCGCCCTGTGCGCGGTGCCGTGAGACGGATACGTCCAGTCTTATAATCTGAAAGGAGTCTTAAGTATGTCACTGAAAATGTTTGACCTTACCGGCAGAGCCGCCGTCGTCGTGGGCGGCGCGGGCGGACTCGGCCAGGCCATTGCTGAAGGTCTTGCCGCGGCCGGCGCGAAAGTACTTATTTCCAGCCGCAAAACAGAGGCCCTCGAGCGTGCGAAAGCGGAAATCAAAGAGGCAACCGGCGTAGACGTATGCTACTTTGCGGCGGACGCCACAAACGAGGAGCAGGTAATCGCCCTTCTGGAAAGCGCAAAGCAGCAGCTGGGCGGCAAGATTGATATTCTCGTCAACGGTCAGGGCTTCAACAAGAAGATTGACGCCATCGATTTCGACATCGACGTCTTCCGCCAGATGCTCGACGCCAACGTCACCAGCTTCATGATTACCAGCAAGCACTTCGGCCGTCACTTCAAGGAAAACGGCTACGGCAAAATCATCAACCTCTCCTCCGTCCGCGGCAAGATTGCCACGAAGGGCCCCGGCAACGCCGGCTACTGCGCCACGAAGGGCGCCGTGGATATGCTCACGAAGCAGCTGGCCTCCGAGTACGGCCCCTTCGGCGTTACGGTGAACGCCATCGGCCCGAACATCACCATGACCCCGATGATGGTCCCCGTCTTTGAAAAGCGCGCCGCCGACGCCGGCGTGGACGTGGACACCTACCTGAAGCAGCAGGGTCAGGGCAACCCCATGCGCCGCATGGGCATGCCGGAAGACCTCGTAGGCACGGCGGTCTTCCTCGCCTCCGCCGCTTCCGACTTCATGACGGGCAATATCCTCTATCCCGACGGCGGTCTCACCGCAATCGGCTAAAGCACGAAAAGAAAAGCGCGC
>DUPW01000009.1 GCA_012838125.1 Papillibacter sp. | reverse complement strand
GGATATGTGCGAGTCGGCCCACGGGCGCGCTCCCGCCATCGCCTCGGGCATCAAGCGGGTGCACCCGAACAAGCTCGTCTTCACCTATCAGGGGGACGGTGACCTCGCCTCCATCGGTATGGGGGAGATTGTCCATGCCGCCGCCCGGGGCGAAAAGTTCTCCACCTTCTTTATAAACAACGGCATCTACGGCATGACGGGCGGCCAGATGGCCCCCACCACCCTCCTGGGCCAGCGCACCACCACCACGCAGGAAGGGCGCACAGTGGAGCAGGCGGGTGCACCGATCCGTGTGTCAGAGCTACTGGCCACGCTCCCCGGCGCCGTCTACATCGAGCGGGTGGCTTTAGACTCCCCCGCCCACATCCGGGCGGCGAAAAAGGCTGTCCGGCGGGCCTTTGATGTACAGGAGAAAAAGCTTGGCTTTTCCTTCGTTGAAATGCTCTCCACCTGCCCCACCAACTGGGGGCTTACCCCGCCGGATGCCATGAAATGGGTGGGCGAGCAAATGACCGGCACATACCCTCTCGGCGTCTTGCGGCAGCCTGAGGAGGTGCAGTGATGGGGACGCAGAAACTCTTTATCGCCGGCTCCGGCGGACAGGGCATCCTCCTCATGGGGCAGATGGTGACATACGCCGCCATGCTGGAGGACCGAAACGCCACCTTCTTCCCCTCCTACGGGCCGGAGATGCGGGGCGGAACGGCAAACTGCACCGTCGTCGTCTCCGACAGACCCATCAGCTGCCCGCTCATTTACGAGGCGGACGTCCTCGTGGCGATGAACGCCCCCTCCCTCGTAAAATTTGCGCCCATGGTAAAGCCCAGCGGGAAAATCATTCTTAATAAATCGCTTATCGACCACCCCGTTCAGCGGGAGGACGTGGACGTCCTCGAGATTCCGGCAAACGATATGGCCCTTGAGCTGGGCAGCGCCAAGGCGGCCAACATGGTCATGCTGGGCGCCCTTCTTCGTGCAACGAATATTGTCTCTACGGAAGCTGTGGAAAAGGTTCTGGAAAAGACTTTCACCGGCACCAAATCCGCGCTTATCGATCTCAATAGAAAAGCACTACACTTTTACCAGTAAGGGAGAATGACTATGGCTTACAGTTTCTCAATCACACGGACCACGGCACCAAAACAAAAGCCCGACCCGGATAAGCTCCTGTTCGGCAAGACGTTTACGGACCACATGTTCATCATGGACTACAGCGACGATAAGGGCTGGCATGACGGGCGCATCGTCCCCTACGGCCCCATCGCCCTCGACCCCGCCGCCGCCGTTTTGCATTACGGTCAGGAGATGTTTGAAGGGCTCAAGGCCTACAAAGCGCCGGACGGACGCATCCTCCTCTTCCGCCCGGATATGAACGCCAAGCGCACGAGTAAGACAAACGAGCGTATGTGCATCCCGCAGATAGACGAAGAGCTCTTCATCGAAGCGATAAAAGCCGTCGTGCGGGTGGACGCCGACTGGATTCCCGATAAACCCGGCACGTCCCTCTACATCCGCCCCTTCATCTTCGCGGATGAGGCCTTCTTAGGCGTGCACCCGGCCCATCACTTCAAATTCGTCATCATCCTCTGCCCCGTAGGCGCCTATTACGGCGCAGGAGACTGCGGCCTTTCCACCCAGCGCATCTTCGTGGAGGAGGAGTACGTGCGGGCCGCCCCGGGCGGCACGGGCTTCGCCAAAGTGGGCGGCAACTACGCCGGCGCCCTGAAAGCTCAGCAAAAGGCAGACGAGGCCGGCTGTGCTCAGGTTCTGTGGCTGGACGCCGTGGAGCGCAAATACGTGGAGGAAATCGGCACGTCCAACGCCTTCTTCGTCATCGGGGACGAAATCATCACCGCCCCCCTGGCCGGTACCATCCTCCCCGGCGTCACCCGGGACTCCGTCATCGCACTCCTTAAGAAATGGGGCCTGAACATTCAGGAGCGCCGCCTCGCCATCGACGATGTAATAAAGGCCGCCCAGGACGGCTCCCTCCGTGAAGTCTTCGCAACGGGGACGGCGGCGGTTATCTCCCCCGTGGGCGAACTGCTCTACAGGAATCAGGCCGTCACCATTAACGGCGGTCAGGTGGGCCCCCTCGCCCAGAAACTCTATGACACCCTCTACGGCATCCAGACGGGCAAAGTCGAAGACGACATGGGCTGGACGGTGACGGTTTAATCTTTAAACACAAAAACCTCCAAGCTAAATGCTTGGAGGTTTTTCGTTTCTTGGTTTATTTGCAGTATGCCCTCTCAATGGCGCAAATTTCGTCATACAGGGCGCGGTTTACGGGAACGTCGAGCCCGTGCTTTTCCGCAAGCCGTATCACTGTTCCGGCAAAAAGCTCCACTTCCGTTTTTCGCCCGGCCTCCACGTCCTGCTGCATGGAGGTTTTCCCCTCGGGGCTTAAGGCCGCCAGAACGCCCAGCCAGTAGCCGATGTCCTCCTCCACGAGGCCGGCCTTTTCAAGGTCGGAGAGCCGCAGTACCTCCCGCATCGCGTCAATCATCTGCTTCTGATAGGGCCCGCCCTCCTGCACGCCGGCGTAATCGCAGCGGTGCACGGCGGTGACCTGGTTGACGCCCACGTTCATCATGAACTTGCTCCACAGGTGCCGCTTCATCTGGCTTTGCACCTCGTGGGGCACCTGCGCCCGGGCGAAGAAATCCGAAACTGCCCGGGTTTTCTCTGAAATCAGGCCGGGCTGTGCGTCCCCGAAGACGATTTTGCCCATGTTCTGATAGGTTAGGTGACTTCCCACCTTCACCGCATCCATCCCCTGTGCCACGGAAAGGAGCACTTTATCCTCTCCGTAGACGGAGCCCGCCATCTCCTCGCTGCTGATGCCGTTTAAGAGGGAGAGGATGATTGTGTTCGGGCCGATATGGTTGGAGATGGCCTCAATGGCCTCCTGCAGCCCGCCGTATTTGACGGCGATGAGCACCAAATCCGCCGGCCGCTTAGGCTTTTCCTCCGGCGTGATATAGGTAAACTCGCAGGGGACGCCGTTGCTGTAGACGCCCTCCCGCCTGTAGCGGGCGATGCGCTCATTATCGGCAATAACGGTAAGGCACCCCGGCAGGTGCTTTTGAATCTGGTTTCCAAAGGTGACGCCGATGGCGCCCAAGCCAATCAGCGCGACGTTTTCAATGTGCATGATTTAAGTTCTCCTCACTGGGTTTTAAGCGCCCTCCCCGGCACAGCGTTTGAGCAGGGCGTATAGGTCCGGCGCGGCTTTTTTAACGTCCACAGGGCGCAAGGCGGCGTCTGTAAAGGCCTGCTGCGTCTCACCCGTAGCCAGCAGCATCCCGTCTTGCACCCGGTAGACTTCGTAGGCGAGGGTCAGACGCACGCGTCCCAGCTCTTTTATCCACGTGACGACGGATAATTCGTCCTCGTACTGGGCCGGCGCCAAAAATCGGGTGGAAATGCCGTAAAGGGGCATCATCACGCCCCGCTTTTCCACCTCGGAGTAGGGCAGGCCCGCCCGGCGCAAAAAGTCCGTCCGCGCCGCCTCGAAGTACACGGCGTAGTTTGAGTGGTGGACGATACCCATCTTGTCCGTCTCCGCATAGCGAACCGTCAGGCGTGTCTCTGCTTTCATCTTTCGCTCCTTCTTCCCCCGACCTGTGGCATGTCACGCCTTACAGGCATGACCGAAACCTAAGGCGAGGGCATCCTTCTAACCATCCCCGGCGGCCGGGTACCGGCGCCGGCGTTCCGGGTTACACGAAGCGCACCGTCTCCTCCAGCGGTTTGCGCACAGAGTGCCGGTCAGACGGTTGCGCGTCCTCCGCCTTGTAACCTACCATGAGGATGGAGGAGGGGACGATGTCCTCCGGCAGCTCAAACTCCGTGATAATAGCGGCCGGGTCGTAGAAGCACACCCACACCGTGCCCAGCCCCAGTTCTTCCGCCTGAAGCATCATGTGGGTCTGGACGATGGCGGCGTCAATGTCCCCATGCTCCTTACCGTCGTGGGGCCGCTTCCAGCTTTTCGTTTTGTCGTAGCAGACGATAAGGGCCGCCTGGGCACCGAAACGGCAGGGGGTGCATTTGTCCAGCTTCTCCAGCCCTTCCGTGCTGGTGACGGCATAGATAACCTGCGGCTGGTCGTTTTTCGCCGTGGGCGCAATACGCCCGGCGCTCAGTATCTTCTCCAGCTTTTCCTTCTCAACGGGGGTGTCCTTGTACTTGCGGGTGGAAAACCGCGCCTGGGCAAGCTCTAAAAACGTCATGGTTTATCCTCCTTTTCCGTTTGCGCGCGGCGCACCGCTCGTCCATAGGAGAGCCGGCCGCGCCCTTCCGTTCCATTTTCCGGATATTATACCACAGCCTGCGCGCCGTGAAAACCGCAAAGCTTAAATCCTGCGCAGGAAAGGGGCATAAAAAACGCAGGCAGCTTAAAGCTGCCTGCGTTTTGTTTCACGGAATCATAACCCAAAACATGCTGCGTTGCGGCAACCTGTCGTACGGTTATACATTCAAGGGGCGGAGTTTATCTCTGCCGGGAGAAGCAATCGCTGCAGTAAACAGGACGGTCTTCTCTGGGCTGGAAGGGAACCTTCGCCTCGCCGCCGCAACTGGAGCAGACGGCCGTGAACATTTCTCTCTGGTATGCGCCGCCATTTTTTCTGGCCTGACGGCAGGGCTTGCATCTCTGGGGCTCATTCGTAAAGCCCTTTTCCGCGTAGAATTCCTGTTCGCTGGCGGAGAAGATAAACTCGCAGCCGCACTCTTTGCATGTCAGTGTCTTGTCTTGGGTCATGGAATAGAATACCTCTTGATAAAAAATTAAGTGCCGGACCGTTTTCGTCCGGCACTAAGTTCACTATACAGACTCAAACACCGTCTGTCAACACTTTTTTGTGACGCTTACACGAAAAGAATGTGCCAAATTCCCGCTCTTTTCTACAAATAAGGAAAAACTTCACCCTATTTCGGTCGAATACGCTATTCGTCGAGCTTGAGGACGGCCATAAACGCCTCCTGCGGCACCTCCACGCTGCCGAGGCTGCGCATTCTCTTTTTACCTTCCTTCTGCTTTTCAAGCAGCTTCTTTTTGCGGCTGATGTCGCCGCCGTAACACTTGGCCAGCACGTCTTTCCGCATGGCGCGAATCGTCTCCCGGGCGATGATACGCCCGCCAACAGACGCCTGAACAGGCACCTCAAAAAGCTGCCGCGGAATATTGTCCTTGAGTTTTTCCACAATCTTGCGCCCTCTTGAGTAGGCTTTGTCTTTATGGACAATAAAGGACAAGGCGTCCACAATTTCGCCGTTTAAGAGAATGTCCAGCTTCACAAGCTGGGACGCCCGGTAGCCGATAAACTCGTAGTCGAGGGAGGCGTACCCGCGGGTTCGGGACTTGAGGGCGTCGAAAAAGTCGTAGATAATCTCGTTGAGGGGCATATCGTAGCGCAGCTCCACACGGCCGCCGTCTAAATACACCATCTCGTTGTACACGCCGCGCCGGTCCTGACACAGCTCCATAATGTTGCCCACAAACTCCTGGGGGCACATAATCGCCGCCTTCACGAAGGGCTCCTCCGCTATCTCAATGGAACCCGGGTCGGGGTAGTTGAGGGGGTTATCCACCATGACCACGGACCCGTCCGTTTTCGTGACGCGATAGATGACGCTGGGGGCCGTTGTGATGAGGTCGAGATTAAACTCCCGCTCCAGCCGCTCCTGAATAATCTCCATGTGGAGTAGTCCTAAAAAGCCGCAGCGGAATCCAAATCCCAGGGCGACGGAGGACTCCGGCTCAAAGGAGAGAGCCGCGTCGTTGAGCTTGAGCTTTTCTAACGCATCCCGCAGGTCCGGATATTTGGCCCCGTCTGTTGTGTAGATACCGGAGAAGACCATGGGCTGAACCGGCTTGTAGCCCGGCAGGGGCTCTTTTGCGGGACTTGCGACGAGGGTGATGGTGTCGCCCACGTGGGTGTCCGCCACGTTTTTGATGCTGGCGGTCAGGTACCCCACTTCACCGGCGGAGAGAACGTCGCAGGGCTCCATGCCGATGGGGCGCATGCGACCCACTTCCACCACGCGGTGCTCCGCCCCCGTGGCCATCATGCGGATAATATCGTCCTTCTTAATTTCCCCTTCCATCACCCGCAGGCAGACGATGACGCCCCGGTAGGCGTCGTACTGGCTGTCGAAAATGAGGGCGCGCAGGGGCGCGGTGCGGTCCCCCTGCGGGGGCGGGACGCATTTCACAACCTCCTCCAGCACCTCATCGATGCCGATGCCAAGCTTTGCGGAAATCTCCGGCGCGTCCATGGCCGGCAGACCGATTAAGTCCTCAATTTCTGTCTTGACTCGCTTCGGGTCGGCGGCGGGCAGGTCGATTTTGTTCACCACGGGGAGAATCTCAAGGTTGTGCTCGAGGGCAAGATAGGTGTTCGCCAGCGTCTGGGCTTCGATGCCCTGCGCCGCGTCCACCACGAGGATGGCTCCTTCACAGGCCGCCAGGGAACGGGAGACTTCGTAGTTAAAGTCCACGTGTCCCGGCGTGTCGATGAGGTTGAGGGTATACGTCTCGCCGTCTTTCGCCGCGTACTGAAGGCACACGGCCCGGGCCTTGATGGTAATGCCCCGTTCGCGCTCGAGGTCCATGTTGTCTAATATCTGGTTTGCCATATCCCGCTCCGTCACGGCGCCGCACCGCTCTAAAAGCCTGTCGGCCAGTGTCGACTTTCCGTGGTCGATATGGGCGATAATGGAAAAGTTTCTGATTTTATTTTGTTCGGTCACACAAATCACCTTAATGTTCAGAATCAGGAAAGCGCCGCTTACATTATCGCGTCAATCATGTCGCGAATCTGCTCCTCAAGCCGGCACACGGACTCATATTCCTCCGGATACCACTGGCGGAGAAGCTGGTCCGTCAGCTCTGGAAGCACGCCGGGGGTCTGGGCCAGCTCCCTCATGCGTGTAAACATCATGGAGACGGAGCGCATTTTGGCGGCGTCAATCATCGGGCCTAAAGTATGCTCCGGGCGGCGCAGATGGCTGAGCACAACGTAGAGGGAAAAGCCGATGTACTCCCACACCAGGCGTGAAAGGCATTCGTCGCCAATCTCTTCGAGAATCGAATGGATGACAAGCGCATTATTGTAACACAGGAATTCGCCGTCGTTTTTCTTGATTTCTGGAAAGCGGCTGGGCTGGCGGTGCGGCGAAATCCCGAGAAGATAGTCGGTGGTGACGTCGTAATACTCGCCGGCGCGGATGACAAAGTCCAGCTTCGGCTCCCGTACGCCGTTTTCGTAATGGGAAAGGAGTGCCTGGGATATGCCAAGGTCGTCCGCCGCGCGCTTCTGGCTCAGTCCGCGCTCGTGACGCAGCATCGAAATCATTTTTGAAAACTCGTGATTCACAGGCTCCCCTCCACAACGTCTTGCCCCTTTTATTACAGTTAGTATAGTATAACGGGTCGCCGTCCGTTTGTAAATAGGGATTTGAAGGCGCAGGAGGATTTTTTGCGGCTCTGTCTTATCATGCCAAAAGGCTCACGGGGGCATACTGTTCATGCCGTGGGAACGTTCTTTATTTTATCCTTAGCGCACACCCTGTTTGCTTGCGTTACCCGGTTATGTATGGTAGTATTATTTGTTGGAAAAGCCGTGCGTGCCGGATAGGCCCGGCGCGCCGAAAGCGATACTATTAATATTTGCCGAGCGGTCACGTGGCTATGGCTGCGGACGCCCGACAGGAATAATGAATGAACCGAGGGAATGGAAGATGAAAACGCTGATTACGATTGAAGGCTCCGGCAAGCATTGCCATGTCACCCGCAAGACGCTGGATATTCTCTATGGTGAAGGTTTTGAACTCGTCCCGAAAAAGATGCTCTCGCAGCCCGGACAGTTTGCTTCGGAACAGAAGGTCACTGTCGTCGGCCCCAAGGGGCAGACGACCCTCACCATCATCGGGCCCTGCCGCAAAGCCGATCAGGTGGAGCTCTCCTTTACTGACGCCCGGGCGCTGGGATTAAACCCGCCCATCCGTGAAAGCGGCGATCTGGCCGGCAGCCCCGGCTGCAAGCTGGTGGGCCCCAAGGGAGAAGTGGAAATCTCAAGCGGCGTCATCATCGCCAAGCGCCACGTCCACCTCACGCCCGAGGACGCTGAGAAGTTTGGCATTAAAGACAAGCAGATTGTTAAAATCCGCGTCGGCGGCGAGCGGGGCCTCATTTTCGACGAAGTGGTCGCCAGGGTCAGCTCCGAGTACGCCAGCTTTGCCCACCTCGACTACGACGAGATTAACGCCGCCGCTCTCTTCGGCGAGCCCGTGGGCGAAATTATCCTCTAAGAGCGCATAAACGAAGGGGGGGCCCGAAAGCCCCCCTTGATTTATCGAAATCCCGCGCTCTTTCGCTGTTTCCCGCAAACCTCCGCCCTTCTCCGCCATTGCGGCATCGTCAGGCCTGAAAGCGTTTCGTATCATGCCCATAAAAAACAAAAAGCCGCCGGAGTCCGGCAGCTTTCGTTTGATTCGGATGCTATGACATGATGTTCAGCACGAGGGTAAGCAGCACGAAGACAATGGCCACCCACTTCGTCGCCCGGGCGATTTTGGCCTCGAATGTTTTCGCCTTATTGCGGGCGAAGTACGTCTCCGATCCGCCGCCGATTGCGCCGGAAAGACCCGCCGATTTGCCCGACTGAAGCAGCACAACCCCAACGAGAACAACGGCAGTAATAAGCTGGACAATCTGAATAAAGAGTGTCAAAGAGATCCTTCCTTTCAGAACCGGACACATTCATCCGCTGCCCGGAAATCACTTTGGTTCATACGTACTGGATATAGTACCATACCACATCCATAAATACAAGTGTTTTTTAATTTCACGGTAAAAAGGAGTTTTCTCCATGTTATTTGATACCCACGCCCATTACGACGACCGCCGATTCAATGAGGACCGGGACGCGCTTCTCGCCTCCCTTCCGGAAAATGGCGTGACCCTCGTGGTAAACGCCGGTGCAAGCGAGAAGTCCTCCGCCCAGTCTCTCGAGCTTGCCGACCGTTTCCCCTTCGTCTACGCTACCGTGGGCGTTCACCCCCACGACGCAGAGGACATGGACGAGGGGTCTATCTCCCGCCTTGAGGCCATGCTCCGGCACCCGAAAGCTGTGGCGGTGGGGGAGATTGGGCTGGACTACTATTACGACAACTCCCCGCGCGACGTGCAGAAACAACGGTTTTACGACCAGCTGGCTCTGGCGCAGGCGGTGAAGAAACCCGTAGTCATCCACGAGCGGGACGCCACCGCCGACACCCTCGACATTATCCGCGCCTTTCCGGACGCCACCGGCGTTTTCCACTGCTACTCCGGCAGCTGGGAGACGGCGAAATGGCTCCTTTCCCGGGGGTGGCACCTGTCCTTCGGCGGCGTCATTACGTTTAAGAACGCCCGACGGGCCTGCGAGGTGGTCGCCCGCATGCCATTAGACCGCCTGCTCCTTGAAACGGACTGCCCTTATCTCACGCCGGAACCTTATCGGGGTAAACGAAACTCCTCTTTGTACCTCTATCGGGTGGCCGAGCGTGCCGGGGAGCTGAAGGGTCTGTCCCTCGAGCAAATCGCCGAAAAGACGACGGAAAACGGAAAACGTGTTTTTGGAATCGAATAACACAACGCCGCAATCGAACGATTGCGGCGTTACTTCACAGCAAGGGGTGCCGGATAATACCGCAAGTTCGCCGCCATGCCCCCCACTATCAGCGAAGGCGCATCGCCTCCAAAAACAACAAAGGCTTCTCCGCTCAAATTCATAACGGAGAAACCTCTGTTTATTAGAGCGCGTCAAAACCGCGCCGTTTTTTCGCAAGCCAAATTTGGGCGTCTCCCCTGTGCGAAAACGCCCCTCTATGCCACTTGAGCGCAACGTGTAAAGCGCCGCCCGCCTAAGCCAGCAGCTTCCGCAGCTGCTCCACGGCCCGGCGCTCAAGGCGCGACACCTGCACCTGCGATACCTTGAGAATTCGTGAAACGGCCTCCTGCGTCATACCCCGGTAATACCGCAGGCGGATGACCATCTGCTCCTTTTCCGGCAGGGCGCGAATCGCCTCCCGCAGGGCCACGTGCTCGATGAGGGTCTCCTCCTGACTGTAGTCTCCGATGAGGTTTTCGAGGGTAAACCCGTCCTCCCCCGTCTCCCGCTGCAGGGATTCCGGCGTTCCGGTGGCCGTTTCGGCGACGGCGATGTCCTCCCCGGAAAGGCCCGTCTCCTCGGACAGCTCCGAGAGGGTCGGCTCGCGCCCGAAGCGCTGCTCCAGCATATCCCTCGCCGAGCGAATCAGAAGCGCCCGCTCCTTGATGCTGCGGCTGACCTTCACGCTCCCGTCATCCCTCAGAAAGCGTCGGATTTCGCCGGCGATTTTCGGAACGGCGTAGGTGGAAAACTGCGTCCCGTAGGAGGTGTCAAACCCCGCCACGGCTTTGAGAAAGCCGACGCAGCCCAGCTGGAACAAATCGTCCGGGTCCACGCCCCGGCCGAAATAACGCCTCGCCACGCTCCAAATCAGCCCCGAATTGAGCCTGACCAGCTCCTCCGCCGCTTCGCGATCGCCCTCTTTGGCGGCCATGATGCGGTCGAGCACAGGCTGTTCCATCATTTCACGCTTTCCCGCCGCATGATTTTCCGCCGCATGACGACGGTAGTCCCCTTCCCCGGTTTGGAGCGGACGGTGAGTTTGTCCATAAAGCTCTCCATGATGGTAAAGCCCATGCCGCTGCGCTCTTCGCCCCCGGTGGTGAACATGGGCTCCCGTGCCTTCGACACGTCCTCAATGCCGCAACCATAGTCCTTTACGGTGATTTCAACGGTGTCCCCGTTTAAAATCCGCACCCGTAGCCGGATTCTGCCGATGGTGTCCGGATAGGCGTGCACGATGCTGTTGGTGACAGCTTCGGAAACAGCGGTTTTAATGTCCCCTATCTCCTCCAGAGTGGGGTCAATCTGGGCGGCGAAGCACGCCACAACGGTGCGTGCAAAGCTCTCATTCGCTGAACGGCTGAGAAACTCCATCTTAAAGCTGTTTGTCACGGTCATTATGTACTCAGACCTCCTTCGGCATAGCGTTAAATCGCACAAATCGCTCAACACCCGCCGCCCGCAACACCCGCCGCGGCTGCGGCCCGAGATTGATTGCGTTGAGCTTGCCGCCGAGCTGGTTCATCCGCTTGTAGGCCTTCACCACAACGGCAATGCCCGATGAATCCATAAACGTCAGCCTCTTAAAGTCAAGAACCGTCTCCCGCGGGCAGGTGGCGTCGATTCTCTCTTCAATCTGCCGGATGGCGTCCCGCGCGGCGTGATGGTCCAGCTCGCCCTCAAAAAAAATCGTGAGACGACCGTCTTCAAACGTGGACCGGATGATCATAGTACCCCTCCCGTCTCTTCCGCAGATAAAAGTCCCAGTGTAAACACTATACTGGTATTTTATGGCATGTCCTATGCGGTTTGTGTCGATTCGCGCCAGTCGCATCCCACCGCACGCTTTTTCTTTCTGGTTTGGCGGCTTGAGCCCAAAGACGGACACAAAGCACCGCGTGCTGCCCCGCAGATTTTCTTTACAACACAAAGGCCCGGCGGGGTCTCACCAATCCCCGCCGGACCGTCAAACAGCCTTCACGCGCCACAATCCCCCATTTTGCGGGTCGGGAAAGCTCAAGGGCAGCCATATCAAAACCGCAAAAGCCCGCCGGCGCATAAAGCACACCGCCCCCGCCAATGGTGAAATAAATGCAAAAACACCAGCGCAAACAAAAAACGGATGGATTAAAAATCCATCCGTTTTCCCTTCTTTAATCGGTATTTTAATCGGTATCGCGAAAACGAAGCGTCTTTACGAAAAGGCCTTCAGGCTCTCCTCTAAGTTTTCGATGAGGGCGCGGGCCTTTTCAGCCTTTTCCCGCTCGGCGTTCACAACTGCCTCCGGCGCCTTCGACACAAAGTTCTCGTTTTCAAGCTTCTTCAGAAGCCCTGCGAGGTTCGCCCGGGCCTTTTCCAGCTCTTTCGTGATGCGGTCCCGTTCTTTTTCGATGTCCACAAGCTCCGCCAGCGGCATATAGAGTTTGGCGTCGTTCGTCACCACGGTGACACAGCCGTTTGTATCCACTTCGGCGGTATCAGACGTAATCGTAAGCTCCCCGGCAAAGGCCAGCTTTGAGAGGTAGACCCGCCCCGCTTCAAACACGGCGGTGTTATCCGTCACGATAAACAGCTGCGGGCGCTTTGAGGGGGGCACGTTCATCTCCGAGCGGCGCTGGCGCACGGCCCGCACCGCCGCCATGATGATTTCAAAGTCCGCCTCCTCCTTCGGGAAGGAGAGGGCCTCACTGTATTCGGGGTACTTTTCCACCATAATGACCTCGCCTTCATGGGGCAGGGCCTGATAAATCGCCTCGGTGATAAAGGGCATGAAGGGGTGCAGGAGCTTTAATGTCTCCATGAGCACATAGAGCAGAACCCGCTCGGCCCGCTCCTTTGCCGCCGCGTCGCCGCTGTTAAGGCGCGGTTTGGTCAGCTCAATGTACCAGTCGCAGTAGCTGTCCCAGATAAAGTCGTAGATTTTCGTGGCGGCGATGCCCAGCTCGAACTTCTCCATGTTCTCGTTTACTTCCCGGGCGAGGGTGTTCAGCTTGGAGAGAATCCACTTGTCCTCCAGCTCCAGCGTCTCAGGGAGAGCGCAATCTTCCACGGTGAGGTTCATCATCACGAAGCGGCTGGCGTTCCAAATTTTATTGGCGAAGTTGCGCATGGCCTCGCAGCGCTCGGGGTAGTAGCGCATATCGTTACCGGGGGAGTTGCCCGTCACGATGTTAAACCGCAGAGCGTCGGCACCGTAGGTCTCGATAACCTCGATGGGGTCCACGCCGTTGCCCAGAGATTTTGACATTTTCCGCCCCTGGGCGTCGCGAATGAGCCCGTGGAAGAGCACGGTGCGGAAGGGGACTTCCTTCATGTGTTCCATGCCGGAGAAAATCATGCGGGCCACCCAGAAGAAAAGGATGTCGTAACCCGTCACTAAGACGCTGGTGGGATAGAAATAGTCAAGGTCCGGCGTCTTATCCGGCCAGCCGAGGGTGGAGAAGGGCCACAGGGCGGAGGAGAACCATGTATCCAGCACGTCCTCGTCCCGCCGGATGTTCACGCTGCCGCATTTTTCGCACGTATCCGGGTCCTCCCGGGCGACGGTGACGTGGCCGCAGTCGTCGCAGTACCAGGCGGGAATCTGGTGTCCCCACCAGAGCTGGCGGGAGATGCACCAGTCGTGGGCGTTGGTCATCCAGTTGTGGTAAATCTTCGTAAAGCGCTCGGGGACGAAGCGGATGCGCCCGTCCTCCACCACTTTCAGAGCCTCTTCCGCGAGAGGCGCCATCTTCACGAACCACTGGGGGCTCGTCACAGGCTCCACCGTGGTGCCGCAGCGGTAGCAGCCGCCCACGTTATGGTTGTGGGCTTCTGTTTTCACAAGCAGGCCCAGCGCCTCCAGGTCCGCCACAACTTGTTTTCTCGCTTCGTAACGGTCAAGGCCCGTGTACTTGCCGCCGTTTATGATGCGGGCATTCTCGTCGATGACGAGAATCTGCTCCAGATCGTGGCGCAGGCCCACTTCAAAGTCATTGGGGTCGTGGCAGGGGGTCATCTTCACGCAGCCGGTGCCAAACTCCCGGTCCACGTATTCGTCTGCTATGATGGGAATCTCCCGGTCCATAAGGGGCAGGATAGCCGTCTTGCCGACGAGGTGCTGATACCGCTCGTCTTCCGGGTGGACGGCGACACCTGTGTCACCCAGCATCGTCTCAGGGCGCGTGGTGGCCACCACGAGGTATTCCTCGGAGTCCTTCACGGGGTATTTCACGTGCCAGAGGTTGCCCGGCCGTTCTGTGTGCTCCACTTCTGCGTCGGAAAGCGCCGTGGTGCATTGGGGGCACCAGTTGATGATGCGGGTGCCTTTATAAATAAGCCCCTTTTCATAGAGGGCGACGAACACTTCCCGCACAGCCCGGGAGCAGCCTTCGTCCATGGTAAAGCGCAGACGGTCCCAGTCGCAGGAGCTGCCCAGTATCTTCAGTTGCTCGATGATGCGGTTGCCGTACCTCTCTTTCCACGCCCAGACCCGCTCGAGAAACTTCTCCCGCCCGAGGTCGTAGCGGGTGAGCCCCTCTTTGCGCAGCTCTTCCTCCACCTTAATCTGGGTGGCGATACCGGCGTGGTCCGTCCCCGGCACCCACAGGGCGGCGTAGCCCTGCATACGCTTGTGGCGGATGAGCACGTCCTGCAGCGTCTCGTCAAACGCGTGGCCGAGATGGAGCTGGCCCGTGACGTTCGGCGGCGGAATCACGATGGTAAACGGCTCTTTTTCCGGGTCGATGACGCCGCGGAAATACCCGCCTTCCAGCCACATATCGTAGATGCGCTTTTCCACTTCCGCAGGGTCGTAGGTTTTTGGTAGTTCCTTCATTACTTGCGCCTCCTGACAAAAAACGCCCGGTCCTCCCCGGCACAGGGCGCGGCCAATCCCGCGCGCCTCACCGACGATGTTCCCACCCGGCGCCCTTCGCTTGTAAACTCAATCAGCCGAAACGCTGCGCGGGCATCTCTCAGGGCAGTTTGCTCTGTTTTATGTGATCCGGCACGAATTTGTGCCGCATACCATACATTCTGCCCGAATAAACGCGCCTTTTTCGCCGTTTCACGGCTTTCCGGCTGTTTTATTCTAATCTTAGCCATTATACCGATTTCCTTAAAAAAACGCAAGAACCGCCGATATTTTTTACTCCGCCCTCTCCTCGTTTCCACGTTGCCTCCATCCATTCTTTCCCATCTGCGCCGAGCGCGAAAAACCGGAATAAGGCGGACATACTTTCAATGGGATAAACACGATGGAAAGGAGGCGCACGATGAAAACAGCGACGCAAAACACACTCTGTGACATTACCGGCCAGAAAACGGGCATCGTCGTTATGGATAAGCAGGTCATGGCGGTAAATTGGTATGAAGAATCGCCGGACGGAGGCGTTCCCGTCATGTCGCCCGTGGGCACGCCGGTGAGCATCACGGCGGAGGGGGGCATCCAGGTCCTCTCCGAGGAGCGGGTGGAGGATATCCGCCGCGCCCTGCCAGGCCGGATTGTTTCGGAGGGCAAAAACGACGAGGGAATCCACCAGATAAAGGCCGAGGACATGGAGATAAAATACGACGAGTTTCACCAAATCCCCGCCCTTTGGGGCTTTGACCTTCAAAAAGGCGCCTGCCCCACCCGCGGCGCAAACGGAGATGCCACACCCACAGGCGGCACGGTCTACCGCATAAGATGCGGCGAGCACGAGGCCGCTGTCATCGCCCCTGACGGGTGGGAATAGAAACCCAGCCAAGGCAACGCGCCTTGGCTGGTTTCCTATAAAGACATTAATTGTTACACAATATGTTGCGCTCCATCGCAGCTCGCTTCCTATATATTGTGCAACTTCCTCAACTTCCATACTTATCCAGTAGTATAGTTACGCGTGTCTAAAAGGGGGTGGATTGTTGAACAAAAAACAAACGAGCCGCAAGGTCGCTTCTACTGCCTCAAAGATTCTTCGGGACAAAAGAACGAGCAAAGCAAGTAAATCTGTTGCAGGCAGTGCTTTGAGCCAGACACCCAGCACCAAAAAATAAATAATGCTCTGCCGGATGAGCTGGGTGCAACCCGGCTCTTCCTTTTCTGCGCTGTCAATAAAACAAAGCCTTGCGACTTTAGTCGCTTTTTGCTTGGTAAGCTTCCTATACTTGTCAGTGTTGTTCTCTTTCCTCATGACGATACTAGGTCATAACGGGGGAAAGATTATGCTTTGGTTGACACTGGCGCTCCTTGTATTCCTCATAATCTCCTTGCTGCGCACTGCGGCGCGGCTGCGCAAAAGGGGAAAACGGGCAGACGCCAGCGCAGTGACAGGCAGTCTGGTATTTTTTGCAGCCCTCACGTTAGCCGTGCTGCTCTTGCGTCTGGACGTGCCGTATTATCTTCTGTATCTCGGTTTGTTTACGGTTTGGATGAACGGTTACGTAGGATATGGCCTTGACAAATTCAAAACGTCCACCCGGTTTGACAGATACATGCACGCCTTTGGTACGTTTTCATTCGCGCTCATTGCCTATTGCGTTATTCGCAGCATCGTGCCGGAGGGCGGGAGCAAACTCTTTCGCGCAATATTCGTTTGGGCGCTGGGCGGTTTCCTCGGTGCCGCTTTCGAAGTGTATGAGTTTTTGCGGGACAAGATGAAGGGCACGCGCAACCAGCATGGGCTTTATGATACCGACACCGATCTTGCCGCAGACCTCATCGGCGGCTTTTTGGCCGGAGTCTTCGCCTTCTTCTTTTTGCTGACGTCTCCATGACATGTTCATGACGTCGCGCCGAAAGTCTTTCAAAGCCTTCTAAAAACACGAACCAAAAGGAGTGAGCTGTATGACAAAGAAAAATGTGCTCAATGATGGTGTAAAAAACGCAAAGGAAAAACAGGCCTTGAGCGAAACGCTCCGAATGCCGAAAGGTGTCAAGAAGCCGAAAAAGAATTCGACTTAAGCACCTGCATACGGGCAGCACAATTCCCGCCCTATCCTCACGGCAGACCGACAAAAGACAAATTCCCACAGTGTGACGAACTCAACAAAACACAAAAGCCCTGCGGCTTTCGCCGCAAGGCTTTTTGCTTTGGTGGGGGAAGGTGGCAATGTACATCATTCT
>DUPW01000008.1 GCA_012838125.1 Papillibacter sp. | reverse complement strand
TCCGAGCCGCCCTGCGGCGGCCGCACTTATTTCGAGTTAAAGATTTTGAAAATCGTGTCAAAGGGGTCTTCTTCGACAGGCTCTTCCTCTTGTTCTTCCGGCTCGGGCTTCGGCTCTTCCTTCTCTTTCTTCTCCACGGCGCCCGTGTACAGTCCGCTGCCGATCGGCACGACAGTATTCTGGTCGGCTTCGCCAGTGAAGGCCTCGTCGAACCGGGTGGCGATGACCGTGACGCGGATTTCGTCTTCCATGGTCTCGTCGAAGGTGGCACCGAAGATGATGTTCGCATCCGGGTGGGCCGCCTGCTGGACGAGGGAGGCCGCCGCTTCCACGTCTTCAAGACCGATATCCGTGGAGCCGGTGATATTGACAAGCACGCCCTTTGCGCCGTTAATGGACGTCTCCATAAGCGGGCTGGAGACAGCAGCCCGGGCGGCGTCTTCCGCTTTGCCCTTGCCGGCGGCGTGGCCCACGCCCATGTGGGCAAGGCCGGCGTCTTTCATGATGGCCGTCACGTCCGCAAAGTCGAGGTTGATAAAACCGGTATTCTTAATCAGCTCTGAGATGCTCAGAGTCGCCTGACGGAGCACATCGTCGGCAATGGCGAAGGCGTTGGCGAAGGTGATTTTCTGTTCCGTCACGTGCTTGAGACGGTCGTTGGGGATAATCAGAAGGGAGTCCACCTTGCCGAGGAGGTTCTTAATGCCCTCCTCCGCCTGCTGCATGCGGCGCTTGCCCTCGAAGCTGAAGGGCTTCGTCACGACGCCGACGGTTAAGATGCCCGCTTCCCGGGCGATGTCGGCCACGATGGGGGATGCGCCCGTGCCCGTTCCGCCGCCCATACCGGCGGCGATAAAGACCATATCGGCGTTTTCAAGCACTTTGGCTATGTTGTTGCGGCTCTCTTCCGCCGCTTTCTTTCCGATTTCGGGATTGGAACCGGCGCCCTGCCCGTGTGTGAGCTTTTCACCGATTTGTATTTTCTGATCTGCGTTGGAGATGGCCAGAGCGGGCTTGTCCGTGTTTATCGCGATAAACTCGACGCCCTGCGCCCCGGTCGCCACCATGCGATTGACGGCGTTGTTGCCGGCGCCACCGACACCGCAGACTTTAATGACTACAACGTTATCCGGACCGCTCTCGGGTGAAAACGACATGTTGTTTCCTCCTATATATATGAAGTTTCGGCATAGGCGCCCTTGAGTGAAACTTTACAATCAAACCAGTATTTTCCTGCAGACAAAATTCTTTACAGTTTGCAATATTGTATAACTAATTTGGTCCGCGGTCAAGTACCGGCGTTATGTAAATTTCATATTTTAGTCGGTTTCTGCCTATTTTTTCTGTCGTATTCCATGCTTTTGTCCCCGTTTTTTACGAATCGGGGATAAATCGCGCTTCAGCGTCATTTGTCATGTCAATTCGCCCCACATCCCCTTCATCAAGCTGTTCGACAACACCCACAAGGCGGAGGAGGTTTTTTTCAACGTCGTCCGCTGTCCCGAGGACAACGGTAAAGCGGCCGCCGTAGCGCATGGTGATGCCGGCGATGTTGGACACGTCAATCCACTCGCACTGGTCTAACATTTCCTCATGATGGAGGGCAAGGAGCAGGCGGCTTAAAGCTTCCCGCTTTTTCACATCTTTCTGCGTGACAACAAGGGCTTGTCCCGCCACTACGCTATCCGGGTTGAGCCCATCTACACGGACTTTGCCGGAAAGGGCACTGCGGTCCGCTTTTTCGAGGGCTCTCCCCTTCTGATCCAAAAGCCACCACTGGCCGGCCGCTTCGATGGCCGCAACGGGGCGGCTCTCCGTCACCGTCACGGTGATTTTATCGGGTATATGCTTTTCCACAACGACATCGCTGATGTACGGCAGGCGCGAGGTGATGTTTTCGATGACCTCAGCGGGGTCCAGTAAAAGCAGGTTGTCCCCCCGGGAGACGCGGGAAGCGGAGAGAATCTGTTCGGCGGTATACCGCTCCGCGCCGACGATTTGGATGTCCGTCACCCGGAAAAAGACGCTGATACCGAAAAAGACCGCAAAGACAATCAGCACAATGGCGATGGGCGTATAGAAAGTTGCCCGCCTTCTCTTTCGCTTTCTGCCTTGCGCCATGGCCGTCCACCTCTTTCGTATAATTATTCTCAATCAATCCGCATAATATGAGCTCCCAGAGACGACAGTGCGCCGACGATGTCGTCGTAGCCCCTGTCGATGTGCGCCACGCCGGACAAATCCGTGATTCCCTCGGCGCCGAGGG
>DUPW01000109.1 GCA_012838125.1 Papillibacter sp. | reverse complement strand
GGCACGGATTGGTCCATCGGTCTGGGGGTTCCGAAGTCGGAGTTTAACGATCAGCTGCTTGCGCTGCTGGTTTCCGTGATGGCCGTTACGCTCGTCTTTATCGTGGTCATCACTGCGCTGCTGCTTATCGTCATGCGCAGAACCGTCATCCGCCCCGTTATGAATCTTGTGGGCATTTCCGAGAAAATCGCCATGGGCGACGTGGACGTGGACATCGACACCTCCAAGGCAGACGAAATCGGCGATTTAAGCCGCGCCTTTATGAAGGTAGTCGAAAACGCGAGGATTCAGGCCCGGAGCGTGGAGATTATCGCCTCAGGTGATCTCACCGCTTCCGTTCCCGTCCGGTCGGAGGCGGACCTTCTCGGCCTCAAGCTCAACGAGCTCATCGATGCGCAAAACGATGTGTTCCAAAGCATCACCATGGCCGCCGACCAGGTCTCCACCGGCGCCGAGCAGCTGTCCTTGTCCAGCGCCCACCTGGCCCAGGGCGCCACGGAGCAGGCCAGCGCCTTAGAAGAGCTTGCCGCCTCCATCGATGACGTTGCCAATAAGACGAACCATAACGCGGAAAACGCCGTGAAAGCGAACGACCTGAGCAGCCGCGTGAAAGCCTACGCCGCCGAGAGCAACCGGCGGATGCAGGATATGCTCCGGGCCATGGATGATATCAGCTCCTCCTCGGACAATATCTCAAAAATCATCAAGGTGATTGACGATATCGCCTTCCAGACGAACATCCTCGCCCTCAACGCCGCCGTGGAAGCCGCCCGGGCCGGTCAGCACGGCAAGGGATTTGCCGTCGTGGCGGAGGAAGTGCGCAACCTCGCCGCCCGTTCCGCCAGCGCCGCCAAGGAGACGACGGAGCTCATCGACAACTCCATGCGGAAAGTCGATGCCGGCACGAAAATCGCGGACGAAACGGCCGAGTCGCTGGGCAGTATCGTGGGGACCGTGGAAGAGACCGCCGCCCTTGTGGAGCAGATTGCCGACGCGTCTAAGGAGCAATCCCATAGTATTGAGCAGATTAAGATGACCCTCTCGCAGGTGAGCGCCGTGGTCCAGACGAACTCCGCGTCGGCCCAGGAGGGCGCCGCCTCCAGCGAGGAACTTGCCGCTCAGGCCAATCTCATGAAGGGGCAGGTGGCGCGCTTTAAGCTGAAAGGGGCGGGTGAATCCACCCTGAATCTCTCGCAGCATGAAGCTGCGCAGGCTATCCCCACGGGGCGCCGCCGTGAGCCTGTACAAATCTCCCTTGTGGACGACGACAAGTATTAAGAGTTCTTCACACGCTCAAACGCCATAAAACCGGCTATTGTCGCCTGTAAGCCGCGGAAAGCAGTGCTTTCCGCGGCTTACACTTTTTCGGCAGAAAAACGTAAAATATCTGGTTATTTAGAAATAGTTGTTGACAGGGAAAGTCGTATCTGCTATGATGTTGGAGCGTTCCAAAGACAGCAGGTGGATTGTATCCGTAAGTCCTGCCGAGGACAGCTAACAAGACTCTAATTTGTTTGCTTGGTGTCCTTGCGCCCTTTGGCGCGAGGATATTTTTTTTGGACGCGATTATCTTTTTTCGGAGGTGAAGAACTGCATGCCCAACGAGAAGGTACTCAGCGAAAAACAAGCAATCGTTGCCGAACTGACTGAAAAGCTCAAAAGCGCCGGCGGTGTTCTGGTGGACTATTCCGGTATCACCGTCGTGGAGGATACGGAAATGCGCCGCGCTATGCGTAATGCCGGCGTCGACTACGCCGTCGTCAAGAACACCCTCACGCGCTTCGCCGCCAAAAACGTCGGTTTTGACGAACTGGACCCCATTCTCAACGGCACAACGGCTCTGGCGGTTTCCGCCGAAGACCCTGTGGCCGCCGCCAAGCTCATCAGCGAGTATGCCGGCAAGCCCAACAGCAAGATTAAGGTCAAGGCTGGCTTCGTAAGCGGAAAGGTTATCTCCCCCGCCGAAGTCGATGCTCTGGCGAAGCTGCCGCCGAAGGAAGTCCTTGTGGCTCAGGTCCTTGGCACAATGATGGCTCCCATCAGTGGCTTTGTAAACGTTCTCAACGCAAACATCCGCGGACTGGCCGTCGCCCTTCAGGCGATTGCCGACAAGAAATCCGCTTAAACTCCCGCATCGCTTAACAGCGAACATTCTCAACACTATTATTTACGGAGGAAATAAAAATGGCTAGCGAAAAAATCACCGCTTTAATTGAAGAAGTTAAGAATCTCACTGTTCTTGAGCTCTCCGAGCTCGTGCACGCTCTGGAAGAAGAGTTCGGCGTCTCCGCCGCTGCTCCGGCCGCTGTTGCCGTTGCCGCTCCCGCTGCCGCTGCTGCTCCCGCCGCTGAAGAGAAGACCGAGTTTGACGTTGTCATGACTGACTTCGGCGCTGAGAAGATTAAGGTCATCAAGGAAGTCCGCGCCATCACCGGTCTCGGCCTTGCTGAAGCGAAGGCTCTCGTTGAAGGCGTTCCGGCCAAGATTAAGGAAGGCGTTAGCAAGGACGACGCTGAGGCTCTTAAGAAGCAGCTTGAAGAAGTCGGCGCGAAAGTCGAAGTTAAGTAAGTTAGATTACACAGAAAAGCACCCTGCCATGCTGAACCGCCCCAAGGTTAGTGGACATGAACAAAAAGCACCCCTGGTGTTAGGCAAAGAGGGTTAAGTAGAAAACTGGCATCGCAATTCCAGCGGTGTCAGTTTTGTTTTGGTCTGAATGCGCTGGT
>DUPW01000108.1 GCA_012838125.1 Papillibacter sp. | reverse complement strand
GGGGGCGTCGTCTCCGGCTCCTTTGTTTCATCTTTGGCGCACCCTGACGCCGTAAGAAGCAGGGCACATAGCGCAAAAAGGATCGCTTTTTTCATGGCTGTCTCCTTTCCGCCGATACGGTAAACTACGCTTCAAACTCCGGTTTTTGGCCGGAGATTGCTTTGGCAACCTGAATCATGATGGCGCACTCCATACGCTTTTTAAACAGCTCGCATCCTAAGGGGTAGAGCCCGTCCACTTCACCGGAGGCGTGGTAGGCGTTGGCCGCGCACCCGCCGGAGCAGTAAAGGCGCGCCCAGCAGTCGCGGCACTCTTTCCGGGAGTATGCGTTGACCTGTGCAAACTTTTCCTGCTTTTCTCTGTTGGTCACGCCCTCCTGAAGGCTTCCCATACAGTAGGCTTCGTCCCCCACGAACTGGTGGCAGGGGTACAGGTCACCGGAGGGGGTGACGGCGAGGTACTCCGTCCCCGCGCCGCAGCCGGCGATGCGCTTGTGGATGCAGGGCCCGTGGTTGAGGTCCAGAATGTAGTGGTAGAAGGTAAAGGGGCGCCCCTCCTCCTCCCGGCGGAGCATCTCACCGGCGAGTTTTTCGTACTGCTCATAGAGGACGGGCAGGTCCTCCTCCTGCAGAGCGTAGTCCGGCTCCGGGCCGGAGACAACCGGCTCCATGGACAGCTCCGTAAAGCCCAAATCGGCGAGATGGAGGATGTCCTCCGTGAAGTCGAGGTTATGCCGCGTGTAGGTGCCGCGGATATAGTATTCCCTGCCGTCGCGCTTTTCCACGAGCCTTTTAAACTTCGGCAGAATCTCATCGTAGCTGCCGCCGCCGGATGGCGTTTTACGCATCCTGTCGTGGGTCTCCCGCCGACCGTCAAGGCTCAATACCACGTTGTGCATCTCACGGCTCGTAAAATCGATGACCTCGTCGTCGATGAGAACGCCGTTTGTGGTGAGGGTAAAGCGGATGTTTTTCCCGTGCTCTTTCTCCACGGAGCGGGCGTATTCTACAATTCCCTTCACCACGTCCCAATTCAGAAGGGGCTCGCCGCCGAAGAAGTCCACCTCCAGATTGCGCCGCGCCCCGCTGTTTGCGATGAGAAAGTCGATGGCGCGCCGCCCCGTCTCAAGGGACATGAGGGCCCGCTGGCCGTGGTACTGCCCTTCACCGGCAAAGCAGTATTCGCAGGTGAGGTTGCATGCGTGGGACACGTGCAGGCACAGGGCCTTGATGGTGTGGCGATTTGCTTTGATGGCCCCGGAAAGTCGGGCAAAGGCATCCTCGCTAAAGAGACTGCCGGATTCCTTGAGGGTTTCAATGTCGCCTAATAGCTCCTGCGCCTCCTGGGATGTCATGCCCTCTGCGCCGTACTTGTCCACGAGGCGGGCGATAATCTCCTCGGCGCCGTGGGTTTCATACAGGGCGATGGCATCGTACGCGGCGTCGTCCACGGCGTGGATGGAGCCGCTGGGCACGTCCAGAACGATATTGTAACCGTTTAGCTTATACTGATGAATCATACTCTACTCCAAAGAAAATGAAATGCCGTTTATCCCCCGAAAGGGCAAAAACGGCACTTGATGAACAGTCGGCGCGTAAGTCCCCTTTCGGAAACTTACTTGCTTTCACTCTTTTCACACGGCTGATTGGCAACGCCGCAGGACGTTTTGCAGGCGGACTGGCAGGAAGTCTGGCACTCGCCGCAGCCGCCCTCTTTCAGGCTCTTCGTTAAATCACGTGTTGCGATTGTGATGATTCTTTTCATAATGCGTAAACTCCCCTAAAAAATTAACTTAAACCCTCGGCAAACTGCCTTCAGGCACGGCGGCAAAGGCCGCCCCACTGACCGCCTTGCGCGGTGCAGATATTTCTTAAAAAGGTTATCACAGACGGGCGAATTTGTCAATTACGCCGTCATGGAATCCCTTATTTGGCGCAGTAAAATCCCTCAGGCCACCCACCGCGGGAGCTGTATACGGTGACGCCGCTTTTTGCAAGGGCCCGAAGGGCTTCTATGACCGGCGCCGTGACCTCTTCCCCCGGAATCAGAACCGGAATCCCCGGCGGATACGCCCACGCATACTCCAGCACCGTCTTCCCCACCGTTTCCTCAAGGGAAACAGGCTCCCCCTCCGCCCGAGCCGCCTCAGACAGACTCGTGCCCGACGGCGGAAGGTCAAAAACAGGCGTTTTAATCGTCTTGCGGGCAGGCGCTAACCCGCCGTCTAGGGCAAACAGGGCAGATGTCATGCGGGAGAAGGTTTCGTCACCGTCACACAGACTCGTCATGGCGAGAACGTAGGCTAAGGAGGTCATTTCCGTCTCGATTTTATGCTCTGCCCGCAGCCGTGCGGCAAACTCAGGGCCGGAAAGCCCCGTTTTCTCCGTGTTGATGATGAGTTTCCCCCGATCAAAGGCGAAAAAGGCTTCGCGGCGGCTCTCCTCATCCCGCCCGTGGCCGAGGACGCTTAAGTTTTTCAGGTCTCGAATCCCCTCGGAAAAGCGGCTTAGATTTTCATCATACCGCGCAAAGAGGGCGTCTTTCTCCCTGTCTAACAGGCGCAGGCAGCGGTCCATGGAGGCCATGAGAACGTAAGAGGGGCTGCTGGTGTTAAACATCCGCATGGCTTGGGCAAGCCGCTCATGGTCCACGCGCCCGCTACACACGTGAAGCAGCGCCGTTTGCGTCATGGCGGGCATGGTTTTGTGCAGGCTCATCACCACAACGTCCGCACCGCATCGGATAGGGCTTTCCGGAAAGCCCGGGTGAAAGCCAAGATGCGCCCCGTGAGCGGCGTCCACCAATACCACGGCACCGAACCGGTGCGCCACATCACATATACTCGCAATATCGCTCGCCACCCCCTCGTAAGTGGGGGATGTGACAATCACAAGGCGGGTATCCGGCGCGCTTATTAGGGCCTTTTCCACCGATTCGGGCGCAATGCTCCCTGCGATGCCCGTTTCGGAATCAATTTCCGGCATGAGAAACACCGGCTGCGCCTGCGTGATTTCCAGCGCGTGATACACCGAGCGGTGACAGTTTCGTGCTACGAGAACGCGGTCTCCCGGCCGTAGAAGGGCGTAGATGGCGGCGAGGAGACAGCCCGTGGAGCCGTTGACTCCGAGAAAGGCGCGGCGGCTGCCGTAAAGCCGGGCGGCAAGGGACATTGTCTCAGCGAGGACGCCGCTTGCGTTGTAGAGGTCGTCAAACCCTGTAATTTCCGTTATATCCATGGAATAGGGCAGGTTTCCGGCAAACTCCCGCCGCCTTTTATGTCCCGGTGTATGCATGGGAAGCATAGGGGACGTGCCGTATTCGTATAAAAGCCGCTCCAGCATACTCTCACCTCAAAAAAATCGTACGGTCAAAAGGTTTTTCAGTCAAGCACTTCATCGCCCGTGACAGAAACTTGAAGGGATAGGCGTTTTCCCTTGCTGTCATACTAATCATACTCAATCAGCGCAGGATGCGCAATGAAAGGATGATGACGATGGCAGAGAAGAAGTTTTCCGGTTATCCCGTCTATTCCGAAGACGAGCTGGGCCTTATCTCGCAGGTGGCATCCTCAACGGAGTGCACCGGACTTGAGGCAACGCCCCCCCTGTCTGACGGCGAGGCGGCCTCATACGGCCAGCTTTATCCGATTCCCGCCCCCTCCAATAACACGAAAAGCGAAAAGCGCCTCACCCCTCAGGGGGACACAAAGAGGCGGCGGTAAACCGATAAGCGG
>DUPW01000107.1 GCA_012838125.1 Papillibacter sp. | reverse complement strand
TGAAGGATGCCTTTGACGTTATTTATCCGGCGCATGGGACGCTCCCGCTGCCGCCGGAGCAGATTGACAAACTGATTGCTGCCGGGGAAAAACTCCGCGCAGGCGCGCTTTCCCCGCAGGAACCGCCGTTCCCGATGCCTGCAAAAATGTATATCCATGACGGCGCCGGTTTCTACGTTTAATGAAAGCACCCCCCTCCGAACAACCGGGCGGGCGAAAGTCATTGGGGGGCACGCGAAAATTTTGGCGTGCCGCCCAAGCCCGCCCGGCTTTTCAATAAGAGGATACCGCGAAGGCCGCTCGTCCGCGTCATGGATAGCCGCCTTCGCATACATGGACGGAAAACACTCTGTCGGTCATAAGAGAGGACTTTGCTGACATGGTTAGATATGTAATAAGACGTTTGCTCATGATGATTCCCGTTTTGCTCGGCGTCATGCTCATCGTCTTCTTCTTCCAGTCGGTATCGGGGGACGACCCGGTCAAGATGCTTTTGGGACAGGGCGCGCTGGAGGAAGACGTCATAGCGATGCGGGCGAAACTGGGGCTCGATCAGCCGATATTCGTACAGTATTTCAGGTATGTGTGGAACTTCATCACGAAGGGCGACCTGGGCACCTCCTATACGACGGGCAGGCCGGTCTTTGAAGAAATCATGATTCGCTTTCCCTACACTCTCAGACTCGCGCTCATCTCCGTGGCCATCGGTTCCATCATTGGCATCCCTCTTGGCATCATTTCGGCGGTGAAGCAGAACACATGGTTTGACAACGCCGTCCGGGGCTTTACGGTTTTCATGTCCTCGTTCCCCGGGTTCTGGCTGGCGCTGCTTCTCATTATCCTCTTTGCCGTGAAGCTCAACTGGCTGCCCTCCAACGGCGTGATTGAGCCGGCCGGATGGGTGCTCCCCATTGTGTGCGTGAGCATCGGCACGATAACGGGACTGACGCGCACCACGCGTGCAAGCGTGCTGGAGACGATTCATCAGGACTTTGTCAGGACGGCCCGCGCCAAAGGGCAGCGGGAGCCGCGCGTCATCACAAAGCACGTGATTCGCAACTCCCTTATCCCCGTCATCAACAACATCGGCATCGTCGTGGGCGCCCAGCTCGGCGGCAGCCTGATTATTGAGTCGATTTTCGGTGTGCCCGGCGTCGGGCAGTATGCCGTTGCCGCCATCAACAACCGCAATTACCCGGCAGTTCTGGGCAGCGTCGTCATTCTCGCGTTCTTGTTCTCGCTGATTACGCTCCTAGTGGACATCATCTACGTCGTTATCGACCCGAGGCTGGTGCTGACCTTTACGCGGACCATCATCGCAAAGCGGCAGAAGCGAGAGTTGAAAAGGCGGCAAAGACAAGCAGGGGCGGAGGTGTAGACAATGTCGAAAATTACAACGCCGGCGATGATTAAAATCGAAAAGCGCCACGGGAAAAAGAAGAAAAGGAGCGCGGAAAAGGAATTTAGCTTTTGGGCCGACGCGTGGAAGCGCTTTTCCCGCAACAAGCTGGCTATGATAGGCCTCGGCATTATCTGCGTTTTGATGCTCGTCGCAATTTTTGCCGACAAGCTCATCCCGTATTCCTATGTGGCGACGAATATGGCAGAGGCGTACCAGTTCCCCAGCAAAGAGCACTGGTTTGGTACGGACTATCTCGGCAGAGATATCTTCTCGCGCTGCATTTACGCCACCCGCGTCTCCCTGCCGGTGGGGCTCATTTGCGCTATCGCGTCGGTCTGCCTCGGCGGCATCGTGGGCCTTGTGGCGGCGTTTTTCATGGGAAGCGTGGACAACGTCCTCATGCGCGTGATGGACGTCTTTCAGGCAATTCCCGGTACCCTCATGGCCATCTGCGTGGTGGCCTCCCTGGGGACCGGCATCCCGCAGCTCGTCCTTGCCATAGCCATCAGCGGCCTGCCGATGTTTGCAAAGACCGTTCGCTCGGCGGTTTTCACCGTCCGGGACAAGGACTTCATTGAAGCCACCCGCGCCATCGGGGCGAGAAACCTCAGACTCATGTTCCGGCATATCCTGCCCAACTGCGTGGGCCACTTCATCATCGTGGCCGTCTCCTCCGTGGCGGGCAACATCATGCTCATCTCGGTGATGAGCTACATCGGCCTCGGAATCCAGCCGCCCCTGCCCGAATGGGGCTACATGCTGGCGGACGGCAAGGCGTACATAGCCAGCCACTGGCACATGGTTGCATTTCCGGGAATCTTCATCCTGATAACCGTTTACGCATTTTTCCTGCTCGGCGACGGCGTGCGCGATGCGCTTGACCCGAGCATGAAGTAGAACCGACAAGGGGATTG
>DUPW01000106.1 GCA_012838125.1 Papillibacter sp. | reverse complement strand
GGAGGACGTCCGCCGCCTGATTGAGGCGGAAGGCCGGCGCGTCCACTTCCTGCGGGGGGACCTTACCGACCGGACTGTGGTCAAGGCCGTTGTGGAGGAGTGCATGAAGGTGTACGGCCGGATTGATATCCTCGTGAACAACGCCGGCACCAACTGCTTTGCCCCCTTCTTCGAGTTTCCCGACGAGGGCTTTGATCGGGTGGTGGAGCTGAACATGAAAACAGTCTATTTCCTTGCCCACGCCGTGGCCCCCGTCATGCGGGACCAGGGGGGCGGCAAAATTATTAATATCGGCTCAGCCCTCTCCTACACAGCCGACCGCAAGTGCCCCGCCTACGTGACGGCAAAGCACGGCGTCATCGGTATCACCCGGGCGCTGGCAAACGAGCTGGGGATGTACAACATCCAGTGCAACGCCATCTGCCCCGGTTTTATCAAGACGGAGGTCAACCGCGCCGTAAGCGACGACCCGGAGTTTTACCAGCACATCACAAACCGCATCGCCGCGGGCCGCTGGGGTGACCTCGACGACCTCATGGGCACCGCCGTTTTCCTCGCCTCGAAGGCGTCCGACTATCTAAACGGCGCCGACATCAAGGTGGACGGCGGCTTCTCCTGCGTGCTGTAAGCAGGCGCTGATATCCACCCTCGGCGGCTTCTACGCCGATGCGATTGCACTAAGCGGGCGAAAATGAGCTGCCCTCATAACGCATAAAACCATCCGTTTTAGGCACGTGGCCTAAAACGGATGGTTTCTTTTAGCAATGATTACAAAAATTTCACGGATAAGTTCTATGCATCGTCTTCGCTCAGTCTCAGCGCGCTGAGGCACAAGGTGGGCATTTCGCGCCTGTCTGTTCGCACGATATAGTCGTACAGCCCGGAGAAGGGCACGGCGGGGCTGAACAGGTGCCCCTGAAAACACTGGCATCCGAGGGAGTAGAGCATATCCCGCTGCTCCGGAGACTCGACGAATTCGGCGATGACGGAGTAGCTCAGCTCCCGCCCCAGAGCGATGATGGATTTGACGATTTCGCGGCAGTTCGGGTCCGTGAGAATCTCCCGGACGAGGGAACCGTCCAGCTTCACTTTGCTGAACTTGTATTCCTTGAGGTACATCAGGGAACTGTGGCCGGCGCCGAAATCGTCCATCACGAGATGGAAGCCGAGGGAGATGATTTCCGACATCCGCTGACTGATGGTTCGGCTGCCGGTGAGGGCGATACGCTCGGTGACCTCGATTTCCACGGCGGAACAGGGGAGGGAATATTTCTCCAGAGCCGATTGGAGGCCTTCCATAAAATCCGATTCCTTCAGCTGCGCTGCAGAGACGTTAATGCAGAAGGGGATACCCGGAAATCCCACTTTACGAAGCACGTTGGCGTTGCGGCAGGCTTCGTCAAAAATCCAGTTGCCGAGCCGCCCGGCCAGACCGGCTTCCTCCGCCAATGCGATGAAAAGGGGCGGGTACATATAGCCGTACTCCTTATGGTTCCAGCGAAGGAGCACCTCCACGCAGTCTACGCGGCCATCCTTGTCCACAATGGGCTGATAATGCAGCTCAATGGCGCCGGTGTTAAGGGCGCGTTCTAAGTCGTTTACAAGGGTGCGGGCGAGGTTGCCGATGGTGTCGTGCCGCGTGAGGTAGGCCGTCCCTTCCCCCCGCTGCTCGCTCTGGCGGTACAGGTCAAGCAAGCAGTCGATATCGTATTTGCGCCACTTCACCATGTTGCGCTGGGTGTTGCGCACAAAGGGGAGATAGATGAGGGTGCCCACCAGAATGTTAATCACCTGCAGGAGACTGCCGCCCACGGAGCCCGTGGCGAGGTATCCGCTGATAATGACGGGAGTCGTTACGTCCACGGGATTGACCGCATACGGCACAAGGCCCAGCTGCATCATGCCGTAGGAGATGAGCGTGGTGACGAGGGGGACGCAGAGAAAGGGGATAAGGAAAAAGGGGTTGAGAAGGATGGGCAGGCCTAAAACCACAACTTCGCTCATATTGAACAATACAGGGAAAAAGGAGAGCCGCGCCAACCGGGATTGCGCCATGCTCCGCCGGGAGACAATGAGCGCCAGGACGAGGCAGAGCACCGCTCCGCAGCCGCCCATGAAGACGAAGGTGTTGAAAAAGGTCTGGGAGAAAACGGAGGGCGCCGCACCGGAACCGGCCGCGGCAAAGGACGCCTCCGCCGCGTTTTCCATGACAGCTGTGCCGTTAACCCCAAAAAACCAGAGCAGGTTTATGAAGGCGACGTAGAAAACTCCCTTTATAAACGGGGTGGGCAGGCCGGCGATGAAGCTCCCGAGCCATCCGACAAGGCTTGTCCGCAAATCCGAAGTGCCCAGCACGAACTGGAACAGAACGCCCAGCCCGCCGAAGAAGGCGAGGGCGAGCGCCGTAGGCAGGAACAGGACGACGGAGTTATTGAGTATGGGGTTTCCGCTGTGGGTGAGAAACTCAAGGCGCAGTATTTTGACGGAGCAGAGCTTGCGGAACAGGACGGAGGAGACCATCATCGTAAAAACGGCGGGGAAGATGCCGTACACGCCAAAGGAGGGCAGACTGCCCTCCCGAAGCCCCGTGAGCACGAAGAAGCAGCCAAGGGACGTGGCCGCCGCCACAACGGGGTTGGCGTACTTATGAACCGTGACGAAATCCGCCGCGTAAGCGTAGCTGCCGCAGAGGATGAGGATAAGGGAGAGAATGTTCAAAGAGCCGTCAAAAACTGAGCGCAAAAAGGAAGACCACGCCGATCCGAAAGCCCCCGCCATAAACTGCTGATAGGCATCGATAGGCAGGGCACTTAAAATGAACGCGACGGAGCCCACAAACATCAGCGGAAGCGTGTAGATACAGCCGTGCCGCAGCGCCACCATAATCGGGTAGGCTGCCAGCGCGTTGTTCAGATCATCCGCCTTATCCAAAACTGCGCGGAAAAAATTCACAGGTCGGTCACTCCCCTGTCGGAACGTTGGGACGACGAGAGCGCCTAAAGAGCGGTGCGACAACGGCTCTTACGGCTGCAATGTGCGTGTTCGTGATGGCGCAAAAAGCGCCGCATCCATTTTAACGCATAAAAGTGAGACAAGTCGAGCCTTTTTACAAAATTTTCTCGAAATCTGAGAAATATTTGAGTATTAATCGATAAAATCGGCCCATTTTTCCGGGTCCACATCCATAAACCGGCTTCGCACGAAGCGGTCCTTCAGGGCGTAGGGGACGGTGCAGTCGAAAATCGCCTTGCAGGCGATGCCGTGATCCCGGATGGAGGGGGAGACGAGGGGGTCGTTAGAGGGGTCTAAGGGGTGGCAGCGGACGCCCGGGATGGGGATGAGGTCCACGTCCGCCTGAAAGCGGGTGGTCATGGCCCACATCACGTCGCTGATGTCGAAGCAGTCCACGTCCTCGTCCACGATATACACGTGCTTGAGCTCGCTGAAGGCGGAAAACGCCAGGAGCGCCGCCTGACGCTGCCGCCCTTCGTCGGAGGGCACGGATTTCTTAAACTGGAGCACCGCGGCAAACTTTCCGCCCCCGAAGGAGGGGCAGTAGACGTTCAGAAGCCGGCCCGGCATGGCCTTGTTCACCATGGCCATGATGCTGGCCTCCGTGGGAATGCCCGCCATAATCACGTGCTCCTCGCTGGGGCCGATGCATGTGCGCATGATGGGGTTTTTCCGCGTCGTTACAGCTTTGACTTTAATCACGGGCAGCTCGGGGTTGGCCGGCCCCGTGTATCCGGGAAACTCCGGCATGGCCTTGCCCGTCTTCGTGTTGATATCCTCAGGCAGACGTTTGCCCGGCAGAAGCTCCCCTTCAATGACGTACTCCGCGTTTGCGATGCAATACTCGTCGATGGTGAGGCACTTAGCGAGCCTGACGCCCTCGCCCCGAATAGCGCCGGCGACGCCCAGTTCGTTGTAGCCTAAGGGCGTTGTGGGCGGCTCGAAGCAGGAGGTGATTTCGATAGCCGGGTCCACGCCGATGCTCAGGGAGATGGGGAGCGGCTTTCCCGCCGCCTCGGCTTTTTCCCGGAACACCCCCAGATGGCGCGCGCCGGGGGTGAAGTACATCGTAATTTCATCTTTGCTCTGAAGGCAGAGGCGGTGGATGGTGATGTCCGAGTCCCCCGTCTCCGGATCCGAGGCATAGCACATGCCGACGGTGATGTACGGGCCGGCGTCCTCGGGGGTGTTGGTAGGGGCGGGGACGAGCTTGCGGATATCAAAGCCCGGATCTGTCGCCCGGTAGACCACTTCCTGACAGGGTGCATCCCCATCCGTTTTGACGGGCGCAATGGGGTTTTCCACGGCGTGGTTTAACAGGTGACCCAGCCTGTCAGGCTTTTCGCCCAAAAGAAGACCCGCCCGCTGGCGGCTGGAGAGCAGCCCGATGAGGACGCGGGCGTCTTCGTGGCCATTTATCGTGTTAAACAGCATGGCCGGACCGGTTTTCGTGGGGCGTTTCACGGTGCCGCCCGCGCCCACATGGCGGTACACGCCAGCCAGCTCCGCGTGGGGGTCCACGGGGATGTCGGTTTCAATCAGCTGCCCGGGAATCGAGCGCAAAAGCTCCAGAGCCGAGCGCAAGTCAGTGACGGTGTGTTTCATAGAGCCTCCGTTTCTGCGCGTTTCTTCGCGCGGACGTATCGTTTTTCTCTCTCCTTCCATGCTAATACAAGGTTGCGGCGCGGTCAACCTCTCTTTGGACGCCTCGTCGATTGATATTGTGGCAAAAATCCTGTAGAATACTTGAATACGTAAAATCCCTACTTTGCTTTTACGCGCCCAATTTTGATATAAAGGGTGATACGCTTTATGTTACACGCATCCGATTTACTGGATTTAAGCCATACTCTCGCCCGACCCCTGTTTGAAAAAGTGACGTACCCGTGGCAGGTTCTCCCTGAAATCGGGGAGTTCGTCCGCGCCTTGGGCGTGAAGCTTTCCCCCGACGAGTACGACAGCCCCGCACCCCTCGTGTGGATTCACAAGTCCGCCCTTGTGGCGCCCTCGGCGTCCATCACGGGGCCCTGCATCGTGGGGCCGGAGGCGGAGGTGCGCCACTGTGCGTTTATACGTGGAAACGTCCTCATCGGCGCAGGCGCCGTGGTGGGCAATTCCACGGAGCTGAAGAACGCCATCCTCTTTGACGGTGTGCAGGCGTCCCACTACAACTATGTGGGCGATTCGATTTTAGGCTACAAGGCTCATCTCGGTGCCGGCGCCATCACCTCAAACATCAAGGGGGATAAATCCCCCGTGGTGGTGAAAAACGCAGGGGAGCTCATGGAAACGGGGCTTCGGAAATTTGGCGCCGTGGTGGGGGATTTTGTGGAGGTGGGCTGCAACGCCGTGTTAAACCCCGGCACGGTCATCGGGAGAATGAGCATGGTCTATCCCCTTACCTGCGTGCGTGGCGTTGTGCCGCCCCGGAGCATCGTGAAAAACACCGGAGAGATTGTTCCAAAGCGCGATTAAGCGCCCGACCATCCACCGGCGGGAATATCTGCCCTTCGGGCAATATAGACTGTTTTGGCAGGATTTTTCGGCGCACGAGTTTCCATATAGTGGGAAATCTTTCTTGACAAGGTACGACGGGATGTGTCATAGTGAATCAAACTGTGCGCCCGCGGAGGGAAATCATGCCGAAAAGACCGCCGAAACCGACGCATTTCGACCTGTGCGAAGAATATCTTCAGACGGTCCGGGACCTGCTGGCCCACCCTAAGGTGCAATCCATGGGGCGGTTTATGCAGCATAGAAACGTCGACTGTCTTCACCACAGCTTAAACGTCTCCTTTACGGGCTATCGTATCTGCCGGCGTCTGGGACTTGACTGCCGCGCCGCGGCGCGCGGGGGTCTTCTCCACGATTTCTTCCTCTACGACTGGCACAAGGGAAACCCCCACAAGGGCCTGCACGGTTTTACCCATCCGCGGGTGGCGGAAGACAACGCCGCCCGGTATTTTTCTGTAACGAAGCGGGAGCGGGACATTATCAGAAAGCACATGTGGCCCCTGACGCTTGCGCCCCCGCGCTATCCGGAGTCTTACGTAATCCTGCTTGTGGATAAGTTCTATTGCATCGCGGAAGCCTTTGCCCCTTCGGGATTTAAAGGTGTGCGCCGGCTGATTCGCCATGCCCGCAAAAATGGGCTTTTGAGCGCGCCTTTACTGCCCGTCAATCTCGATTAAGGAGCGTCCTTTATGCGACTTTCCGATCTGTACCTCTGGTTTCTGCTCTACAGCGTTGTGGGGTGGGTCTACGAGTCGATGCTGTTTACGGTGTATTACCGCCGTCCCGTCAACCGCGGGTTTTTAACGGGCCCCTTCATTCCCTTGTACGGGTCAGGGGGCGTTATGGTCATCGCCTTGTTTTACGGCCGGATTACAAACCCTGCCGCCATCTTCCTTCTGGCTCTCGTTCTTACAACGGCGCTGGAGTACATAACGGCTGTGATTATGGAAAACCTGTTTCAGGCTAAGTGGTGGGACTACTCCATGTTCCCCCTCAACTATAAGGGGCGCATCGGCGTCATCTCCTCCCTCGTGTTTGCCACCATGGCGCTCCTGACGCTTCGGTACGTCCACCCGCAGGTGGAGCGGCTGACGAATCTCATCCCGCCGCGGCATAAATACCTCATTCTGATGCTGGCCACGGTGGCCCTTCTTGTGGATTTATCCATCACAATCCGGCACGTGTTTATCTTAAACGGCCGCCTGCGGGAGATTCAGGGTGCCCTTAACAGTTTCCTCACCACGAAGAAAAGGCAGGCGGGTGCGCTGCGCCAAAACATCATGACCACCTTCGAGGAGAGCGAGTTTTACACCGAGCGGATTAAAACACTGCTTCGCCTCGACAGGCGGCAGAACGCGCGGCTGTTTCGTGCCTACCCGGACCTGCGCTCCCTCCGCTGTAACGAAGCCCTCGGGAAACTTAAAAGCTGCGTCCTGAAAAGAAAGGATAGCCAATCCGAGGATGATGCCGCCTCGCAGGACGCTACCGCGTTACGGGAAGAAGGCGGCGCCGATAAGAAGCGCCCCGGTGCTTAAGTCAAACACGGTCTGCTCCAAACCTTAACCCCGATAACATGGCGTAAAAAAACCCCCGCAAACGGCCGTTTGCGGGGGTTTTCGTATTTTAATTGGTGTTTGTAAGGCTCTCCAGGGCGGCCAGTTCCTTTGCCAAATCGATGCGGGGGAAGAGGGTGGCGCCTTTTTGGATGGTGACGTCCGCCGGCAGTCCGCCGAAGGCGGCGATGGCGTCCCAGCTCTGCAGGTTTTCGCCGGCGCCGATTTGCTTAAAAATCTCCACACAGGTCTGCGGCATGAAGGGCTGCAGGAGAACGGCGCAGATACGAATCGTCTCCAGCAGGTTGTACATGACCGTGGCCAGACGGGGCTTGTTGGCCTCATCCTTTACAAGAACCCAGGGGGCCGTCTCATCGATATACTTGTTGGCCCGGGAGGTGACTTTGAAGATGAGGGAGAGGGCGTTCTGGAAGGCGTAGCGCTCCATCTCCTTTTCCACGTCGCCTCTCAGGGCGGCGGCCATCTCAAGAAGCGGGGCGTCCTCCGGCCCTTCCTGACGGTCTGACGGAAGCGTGCCGCCGAAGTATTTTTCCACCATGGAGACGGTGCGGGAGACGAGGTTACCCAGGTCGTTAGCCAAATCCGTGTTGATGCGGGAGATGAGCAGCTCGTTGGAGAAGGAGCCATCTGACCCGAAGGGGAAATCCCGCAGCAGGAAGTAGCGCAGGGCATCCACTCCGTAGCGGCCGGCCAGGACGGTGGGGTCCACCACGTTACCCTTGGACTTGCTCATCTTGCCGCCGTCTAAAAGGAGCCAGCCGTGGCCGAAGATTTTCTTCGGCAGAGGCTCACCCAGAGCCATGAGGATAGCGGGCCAGATTATGGCGTGGAAGCGGACGATTTCCTTGCCCACGAAATGCACGTCCGCCGGCCAGTATTTAGCGTAGTCGTTGTACCGGTCGTTTTCATACCCTAAGGCGGTGATGTAGTTCGTTAGGGCGTCCACCCAGACGTAGACCACGTGCCCCGGGTCAAAGTCCACGGGGATGCCCCACTTAAAGGAGGTGCGGGAGACGCAGAGGTCATCCAGCCCCGGCTTTAAGAAGTTGTTGACCATTTCGTTGACGCGGGAGGCGGGCTCAAGAAAGTCCGGCTGATTCTCATACAGGTCTAAAATCTTCTCGGTGTAAGCCGAGAGGCGGAAGAAGTAGGCCTCCTCCTCGGCGTATTCAACGTCCCGTCCGCAATCAGGGCATTTGCCGTCTGTAAGCTGGCTTTCCGTCCAGAAGGACTCGCAGGGGGTGCAGTAGAGTCCCTTGTAGGCCCCTTTGTAAATGGCGCCATTTTCGTAGAGCTTTCTGAAGATGCGCTGCACGGCAATTTCGTGGTAATCGTCCGTGGTGCGGATGAAGCGGTCATATGAGATGTTCATGAGCTTCCAGAGGTCGAGGATTCCGCCCGGACCTTCGATAATCTCGTCCACAAACTGTTTCGGCGTCATTCCCTTGGCGGCGGCCTTCTCTTCGATTTTCTGGCCGTGCTCGTCCGTGCCCGTCAGGAACATGACATCATAGCCCTGCATTCGCTTAAACCGCGCCATCGCGTCCGTTGCGACGGTGCAGTAAGTGTGTCCGATATGCAGTTTGTCCGAAGGGTAGTAGATGGGGGTTGTGATGTAAAATGTTCCTTTGCTCATACTCGTCTTCCTTTCCGTT
This sequence comes from Papillibacter sp., assembly GCA_012838125.1. GTDB lineage: Bacteria > Bacillota > Clostridia > Oscillospirales > Oscillospiraceae > Sporobacter. The sequence goes on along the minus strand of DUPW01000106.1, from coordinate 827 downwards.
ACCGGTCTCAGAGGCAAACAATGTAAATGTTAGTATAGCACAAATTCGGCCCTCGGTGTAACGGCTTTCTGCCACCATAGTATACCGCAAAACGGGTTTTTTAGCGCATTTTTCCGAAAGGCGGGACGGAAAAATGCCCAAACGGGAACAATTTCAGGTGAATAAGCCCTCAAAGATACTTTTTTATTGACGTGAGCACGTTAGAAATGTACAATAATAGAAACCCAGTTGTAGCTTTTACGCCGCAAATGGGAAAAGATAGATGTGGAGCTATCGGAATGACACAGCAAAGAGCGCCTTCACAGGCTATGCACGCCGTAATTATTTGGGGCGGCAGCGAAGAAGAGCGCCTTCATCGCGCAAAGAGCCTTGCCGCCGCGCGCGTCTGCTCGGCGGGGTCGGGGGCGCCCTGCGGCGTCTGCGCCCACTGCGTCAAGGCCGCCAAGGGCATTCACCCGGATATCCTGATACACGACCACACAGCCGAAAGCCGTTTGTTTTCCGTTGCGCAGGTGCGCGCCATAAGGGAAGACGCCATTGTCATGCCGAACGAGGCGGCTGTGAAGGTTTATATTATCAATCACGCCGATTCCATGAACGCCGCGGCCCAGAACGCGTTTCTCAAGACTCTTGAAGAGCCGCCAAGGGGCGCCGTGTTTTACCTGTTGGCCGAATCGCCGGAAAACCTCCTGCCCACGGTGGTCTCCCGCTGCGCGCAGATTTGCGTGGCGCCGGGGCCGGTGCCGCAAAGCGGTCAGCTGGCAGAGGATTTCCTGTCTGCTTTATCCGGCGGCCCTCTGCCGCTATCGGAATTTTCGTATCGGCTT
>DUPW01000105.1 GCA_012838125.1 Papillibacter sp. | reverse complement strand
TCCCTCGTCAAAGAAGTTTACAACCCGAAGGCCTTCTTCCTTCACGCGGCGTTGCTGGGTCAGGGTTTCCCCCATTGCCCAATATTCCCCACTGCTGCCTCCCGTAGGAGTCTGGGCCGTGTCTCAGTCCCAATGTGGCCGTTCAACCTCTCAGTCCGGCTACTGATCGTTGCCTTGGTGAGCCTTTACCTCACCAACTAGCTAATCAGACGCGAGCCCATCCTTCGGCGATAAATCTTTGGTATACGGAAGATGCCTCCCGTGTACATCATGCGGTATTAGCAGCCGTTTCCGGCTGTTATCCCCCACCGAAGGGCAGGTTGCTCACGCGTTACTCACCCGTCCGCCACTAGGTAACCCAGTCGCTTGGCCGAAGCCTTGCGTCAGGGCACCCCGTTCGACTTGCATGTGTTAGGCACGCCGCCAGCGTTCGTCCTGAGCCAGGATCAAACTCTCAATAAATATGGTATCTTAAATGCGCAAGGCATCTAAAATCTATCTATCGAGCTTGCTTCCAAGCTACTCAAAAGTTTTTTGACAGCTAACGCATTTGCGTCAGCTCTCAGGTCCCAATCACTGTCTATCATATCTCTATGATAAGGTGCGTTTTTGTCTTACATTGTTTAATTTACAAGGTACACAATCTCGCTTGTCGAATCCTGCCGCTCGCCAGAGCGCTCCGTATTCGATTTGCTTGTTCGCCTCACTGGCGGACTTTTATGTTACCATACCGCAGCGGTTCTTGTCAAGAACTTTTTTAACTCTTTTTTTGAGCCAATTCTTAACTTTTCTCACCGCCGTTTCCGGCTGTCTCGCGCCCCCTCTCGAGGACGCTCCGTTATATTAGCACCGCCGCAACCTTTTGTCAACACCCTTTCGACAAAATTATTTTCCCTGCCTGTCCGGTGCATGTTTTCCCGGCTTTCTGCACAATATTGCAATAATTCAGCCCTTCTACTATAATGTTTTTACTTATTCTATTTATAGAGACGATATTTCGCCTGACTTTTTCTCGGAAAGGGTGCCTTGTTATGCCGATAAAAATCCCGGATCAATTGCCGGCAAAAGATATTCTTGAAAACGAAAACATCTTCGTGATGACGGAATACCGCGCTATCCATCAGGATATCCGCCCCCTGCAGCTTCTCATCCTCAACCTCATGCCCACGAAAATCATCACGGAGACGCAGCTGCTCCGGAAGCTCTCCAACACGCCCCTACAAATTGAGGTGGAGTTTCTCCACACGAGGACCCACGAGGCAAAGAACGTGGACCCGGAGCACCTCTCCTCCTTCTACACCACCTTTGATCAAATCAAAAACCGCCGGTTTGACGGTCTGATTATCACCGGCGCACCCGTGGAGAACCTTGATTTTGAAGACGTGGACTACTGGCAGGAACTATGCCAGATTATGAACTGGTCCTCCCGCAACGTCTTCTCCACCCTCCATATATGCTGGGGCGCCCAGGCGGGGCTCTACTACCACTACGGCATCCCGAAGGTTCCGCTGCCGAAAAAGCTCTCCGGCGTCTACGAGCATACACTGCTTAAACCCCAGTCCCCCTTCTTCCGCGGGTTTGACGACACTTTCACCATGCCCCACTCCCGTTACACGGGGGTGCGGGAGGAGGACATCCTGCGCATCCCCTCTCTGGAACTCCTCTCCGTCTCGAAGGACGCCGGCGTGTTTGCGGTGAAGTCCTCCGATAACCGCCGCTTCTTCATCACAGGCCACCCGGAGTACGATGCGGACACCCTCGCCCTGGAGTACGAACGGGATCTCGCCCGGGGCCTTGACATCGACATGCCCGAAAACTATTTCCCCAACAACGACCCGACCCAGCCCCCCATCGTGACGTGGCGCGCCCACGCGCAGCTCATGTACACTAACTGGCTTAACTACTACGTCTACCAGACAACGCCTTATGACCTGAGCGAGATAGACGAAATCGGAAAATAAGCCCACTCCGTCGCAAAACAGCAAAAGGAAAGCGCCGCAGAAGAATCTGCGGCGCTTTTTACTATACATTTTTACGATACGGCGATACGGAGCGCGTCCTCATCCGCTGAAAGGGCGATTTTCGCCGCCGGTGTCTCGTAACGGGAGATAATCTCCATGGCGACCCGGTCTTCCACCTCTTTCTGAATCAGGCGGCGCAGATTCCGGGCGCCGTACTTGTGGGAAAAGGATTTCTTCGTGAGGTAATCCAGCACGCTCTCGTCGTAGGTAAGCTCCATCTTCTTATCCGCCATGGCGGTTTTCAGCTCGTCGAGCATAATCCGTGCGATATTTTTAAAGTCCTCCTCCGTGAGGCGGTTAAAGTAGATAATCTCGTCCACGCGGTTGATAAACTCCGGACGCAGAAAATCGTTGAGGGCCTTGATGGCCTTTTCCTTGCCCAGTTCCGTAACGGTACGGTTAAAGCCCACGGAGCCGTCTTTCTTATCGGAACCGGCGTTGGTGGTCATGATAATCACGGTGTTTTCAAAGTTCACGGTGCGCCCGTGGGCATCCGTGATATGGCCGTCGTCGAGAATCTGGAGCAGGATGTTCATCACATCCGGGTGCGCCTTTTCAATCTCGTCGAAGAGCACCACACTGTAGGGCCTGCGGCGGATTTTCTCCGTGAGCTGGCCGGCCTCATCGTATCCGATATAGCCCGGGGGCGAGCCGATGATGCGGGAGACGGCGTGCTTTTCCATAAACTCCGACATATCAAGGCGAATCAATGCCTCTGGCGCGTCAAACAAATCCGCCGCAAGGCGCTTGACAAGCTCCGTTTTGCCCACGCCCGTGGAGCCGATGAAAATAAAGGACACCGGCTTGCGCTTGGCGGAAATGCCCACGCGGTTTCTTCGGATGGCGGCGCAGACGGCGTCCACTGCCTCGTCCTGCCCGATGATGTGCTTTTTCAGGCGCTTGTCGAGTTCGGCAAGGCGCCTGTATTCGTCCTCCCGGATGTTGGCCGCGGGGATTTTCGTCCACAGCTCAATGACCCGGGCGAGATTGTCAACAGTCAGTTCCGGCCTGCCCTCCCGCTCCAGTTCCTTCAGCTCCTCCGCAAGGCGCAGGTCCTTCGAGCGCAGTTCTGCCAGACGGGCGTAATCCTCCCCCGTCACGGCGCCGGACAGGAGCATCTCCCGCTCCTTCATGAGGTCGTCCTGCTCTTTGCGGATGGCGTCAATGCGGGCGATTTTCTCGCTGCGCAGGTTCAGGTCCGAACAGGCTTCGTCGATGAGGTCGATGGCCTTATCCGGCAGGAACCGGTCCGTAATATACCGCTCCGAGAGCAATACGGCCTGCCGCGCCACGTCGTCGGGGATGATGACGCCGTGGTAGTCCTCGTAATATTTTTTGATGCCCCGGATAATCTCCACCGCTTCGCTGATGGAGGGCTCATTCACCACAACGGGCTGAAAACGCCGCTCCAGGGCGGAGTCTTTTTCGATGTGCTTTCTGTACTCGGTGAACGTGGTGGCGCCGATAACCTGAATTTCTCCGCGGGAGAGGGCCGGTTTGAGGATATTGGCGGCGTTCATGGAGCCTTCCGCGTCTCCGGCGCCCACGAGATTATGCACCTCGTCGATGACGAGGATGATATTCTTTTGCGCCTTAATCTCCTCAATAAGCCCCTTCATGCGGCTTTCAAACTGGCCGCGAAACTGGGTGCCCGCCACGAGGGCCGTGAGGTCTAAGAGGTAGACCTCCTTATCCCGCAGTTTATAGGGAACGGTTCCGTCCACAATGCGCTGGGCAAGCCCTTCGGCAATGGCCGTTTTGCCCACGCCGGGCTCACCGATGAGACACGGGTTGTTCTTCTGGCGTCTGTTTAATATCTGGATAACCCGCTCCGTCTCCTCCTCGCGGCCCACCATGCGGTCGAGCTTCCCTTCCCGGGCCCGCTGCGTGAGGGAGAGACAGTAGTTTTCAAGGTATTTTCTCTTTTTTCCTTGCCCGCCATGTTCTTTCTCTTTCTGCTGTTCCCGCGGTAAGCGGGGCGCGAACTCTCCCGCCGGCGGCGTATCTTCCGTCCCGCCGAAAAGGCGGTGGAGGAACGGGAAAGTGGCCGTTTTGCCATCATCTTCAATGTCGGAAAGGGCATCCTGCCCGCCCATGATTTCCATCATCTCGTCGGTGAGGCTCTCCAGATCCTCGTCTGTCAGCCCCATTTTCTTGATGATGTCTTCCACGGGCTTTATATTGAGCTCTTTTGCGCATTTAAGGCAAATCCCCTCGTTGGTGGACTCGCCATTTTCTATCTTCGTGATGAATATAACGGCCGCGTTTTTCTTGCACCGCGCGCAAATCGTTGGTCGCATGTACGTTACCTCTTAACTTTAAGATGCGCCGGCTTCGAAGCCAGCTTCTATATATTTACTCGGTACATTTTTTCATTATCAATAGGAATGTGCGGATGTAGCTGACAAGTGCCGCCATCATCAGCACGAGCGCCACGGCAATAAGGAAAACGGCAGCGCTGTGGGGAATCCCCCGAAACAACATCAGTGTAACACATATGACGAAAAACACAACTGTGGACGTTTTACCAAAAATGTTGGATGAAGGCATGGCGCCTTTCGTCTTGCGGCGGACGAGCAGCCCGCCCACGAGCATGAGAAACTCCTTCACAAGAACGAGATACACCACAAAGGGTGGAATGAGCCCGTCGATGGCGATGCACGAGAGGACGGCCAGCGTCATGAGCTTATCGCCCAGCGGGTCGAGAACCTTCCCGAGGTTTGAAACAATCTTATAGCGCCGGGCGAGAAAACCGTCAAGGAAGTCCGTAAAGGACGCCAGGGCGTATACAACGGCGGCCTGAATTTTTATACTGCTCTCCTGTCCGAAATAGACCAGTATAAAAACCGGTACGAGCAGGATTCGAATCGAGGAGAGAATGTTGGGAACGTGTTTCACCGTATTCACCTACTACAATCAAGTGCACAGCCAACCCGTGCTTGGGGTTATATTTATAGACCGAGTATCTTCGCCAGCGGGTTGGCGTTGAGTATGTATTGAAGGACTTTCGTCTGCCCGATGACGGAGCCGGAGACAATTCCCAGGTACCGCATGGCCACGGCAATCACGAAAACGATTATCAGCCCTTTGGCAAGGCCTAAAACGAGGCCGATGATGTGATCCGGCAGGGCAAGCCCCGGCAGCGAAAAGACAAAGTTTATCAAATTGCCTAAAACGGCAAAGAGAATCGAAATCAGAATAAACACCACAAGGAATACGGCGACGTAAGCCAGCTTATGGCAGAGTTTTTGCGTCAGCCCGTCGGACATGACCTGTCCCACGCCGCTAAATTCCGCAGCCACCTTTTCCGCCAGTTCCACGGCGGCGTCCTCCGCCACGCCAAGGCGCTTTAGAGCATTGTAGCTTACGTCGTACACGCTCACGCGGTCGCTGGTCGTCCCCTCCGCGTCGATGACGGTGGAGATGGCGCTGTCCACCACGCCGCCCACGAGAGGCTCCAGCATCTCCGTAAACTCACCGGAGTAGGCTTTGGCCACGAGATTGGCCCCGAAGATGGACACAATCACCGCCACCACGCCGAACACTCCCCGGATAAAGCCTTTTCTCCAGCCTTTATACGCCGTAACCGCAACAATCAAGACCAAGACCGCATCAATCGCCACGCTCACTTTAGTCAACGCTCCTCCCCATCCGTCACGGCAACAGCTCTGTAGGGTTCGGCAGTAAACTTCGTCAGCACCAGGGCCGCTCCGTCCTCGCGCATGATAACGTTTCCGGCGCCGGCCGTGTCTTCATATACTGCGCAAACCTCCAGCTGTTTATTGTATATGACAAGCCGTTCCGCATACAAAACGGCAATATACCCGCCGCCAGCTGAAACGGACACAATCTTCTCATCCTTGTCCAGCACGCCGAGATGGGCGCCGGTTTTGTCAATCACTGCCAAAAGTCCCTGATCCCCAACTGAGTATGTCTTCAAAGAGAGAAACACATTCCCGTCCCAGAGGGCATACGCCTCCAGATACCGGGCCGAGTAGTCGAGAAGGGGCGTTACCGCCCCGTCCGGCGCAATGTGCAAAATCTCCCCTGTGCCAACGGCGAGAACGCCCGATGTGCCCAAATGGTGCAGCTCCAGCAAAATCGCGTCTTCAATAAGGCAGGAGGCCTTTTCCTCCTCACTGTCGAGGGAGAAGAAGACAACGCGGCTGCCGCCGCCGCCGATGGTGAGCACCGCAAGATGTCTGCTGTCGGGGGAGAGGACCGCCGTCAGGGCGTGAGCCGAGCCGGAAAACCACTTGTAGATTTCATTTCCTGCACTGTCGTAGACCGTTACAAGTCCTTTATACCCGGCAAACTGCGTTGTTAGAGCAAGATAGCCGTTTTTGTTCACCGTTGCGGAAATAATTTTATCCTGCGCCGCGATGCGCGCCGTCACGCCCTCTTTGTCGAACAGGCAGGCGGCCGTTCCTCCCACATCATACGCCACGCCGTGTCCGTCCAGTGCAAAGACGGCGGGCATTTTCATTTCAAACACGTCGGAAAAGACCAGTTCGGCCTTTTTATTATACACCTGAAGCCCGCCGGAGCCCACAACGGCCACGCCGCCGCCGAAATCGGCAAAGGCCTCTCCGCCGGGTTCAAACTGGAACGAAACCGTCTCCTGTGCCATGCCCGCTAAGAACCTGCGCAGTCTGGAAGACTCGCCGTCTCCCCAGCCGAGCAGGTAGAGAGCCGCCGTCGTCACCAGGGCGAGGATGAAAATCGATACGCCAATCTTAACGAGTCTGGCTCTTCTAGCTTTCATTTTTTTCCTTTTTCGTATTTCCGGAATCGAATCCAACATAAGCTGCTCCGTCGCTTCAGCGAAAGACACGGGGCCTCAATAGGCACTTCCGCATTTTATCATTTTACCATTAATCAGGCAAAAAAGATACTGGTTTGTCAAACAAATCTCTAAAATCCATCCCTTTCGGCGCCATTATAGGGCAAGTCCCCTACGCCATCATGTCCCCCACCACGCCGGGATACCACAGCCGTGTCATGTACAGCCCGCAGGCCGGAGCCGTGGGCCCGAAGTCCCGCCGGTCGCCCTTTTCTAGGAGGGCGGGGATGTCCTCGGGGAGGATTTTCCCCTCGGCGGCGTAAATGAGTGTGCCCGCCATGGCCCGGGCCATGTTGTAAAGAAACCCGTCGGCACACACCCGCAGATAGATTTTATCCCCCACCCGCTCCACTTCAAACCAGTGAACGGTGCGCACCGTGGTTTTCG
>DUPW01000104.1 GCA_012838125.1 Papillibacter sp. | reverse complement strand
AATAATAGCACCCCGCTTCACGCGGGGTGTTTTCCTTTGCCGCTTTTGCGGCGATTCCCACACAAATTCGCTCAGGGAAGATAAAGTCGTTCCCGCCATCTCCGCACCACTCGCTTCAAAGAATCATGACTGCAGGGTCACTAATTCGTCCCTGCGCCTGCTCCAATGGTTCGTTGAGCGTCGGTTCCCATCTCCTCCCCGTACCGCCCGGGGGCTTGAGTGTCAATTCAGTCTTTCTCAGACGCCGTGCGACGGCCGGAAGTGATGGACGAAACCGGTGGGCGGTACAGGGGCGCAAAAGGACGCAAAAAGTTCATAGCGCAAAGCTTCCCTATTTTGTGTCTGCGAAACGGCGTTGCGGGCGGGTGGGGCGCGCGATTATTACAATTTGTAATTGGGCCAAATTCACCCTCACATCGGTGCTGTCTTTGCGCTTTTCATTTCCAAAATCCGCGATTTTGCGGAATTTTGTGTACTTGTGCGTGTCAAATACTGCACCGCACCGATTGATTTTTTCCACTTTTTAGGGTAAAATTTTGTGTGTTCTCCCATGTTTTTTGCCTCTTTTGCCCCTGTTTTTTAATTAAATATTACCAAACTTTGAGATGTTCGTCAGGATTAGTGTTTCTTTTTGTAAATGTTTAGTCTATAATAGCATGAAGAATTTGAACATTTGTAACATATTGTTACGATTAGGTGGGATAGGGAATGGCATTGAAGATACTACATACTGCGGATTTGCACCTCGACTCTCCCTTTGAGGCGTTGTCTCCGGAGAAGGCGGCGCAGCGGCGGCAGGAACAGCGCGCGCTGCTGGACAAGCTCGCCGCCATCGTCAACGAAGAAGGGGTCGACGTTGTCCTCATGGCGGGCGACCTTCTCGACAGCGCCCATTCGTACCGAGAGACGCACGAGTCGCTTCTGCTCAGCTTATCGAGAATGAATGCCCACGTCTTCATCTCCCCCGGTAACCACGACTATTACACGCAAAAATCCCCCTACGCCTTTCTGAAGTTCCCCGATAACGTACATATCTTCAGAACGCCGGACATTACAGCCGTGGAGCTTCCCGAACTGGGCTGCCGCATCTTCGGCGCCGGCTTCGGCGGCCGGCAGAGCGGACCGCTCCTTCAGGGCTTTGCCGCCCCGCAAGACGAACTGTTAAACATCATGGTGCTCCACGGGGAACTTAGCGGCGAGCAGTATAACCCCATCCGGGAGGCGGAAATCGAGGCATCGAACCTCCACTACCTCGCCCTCGGACATGTCCACGCCTACAGCGGTCTGCACCAAGCGGGCAGGACGTACCACGCCTACCCCGGCTGCCCCGAAGGGCGCGGCTTTGACGAGACGGGGGAAAAGGGCGTTCTCATTGGCACAGTATCCCGGGACGGATGCGACCTTCGCCTCCGCCCCATCGCCGCGCGGCAGTATAAAATTCTGCGCGTCGACTGCTCCGAGTCGGTCAGCCTGCTGGAAACCGTTCATGCCAGTCTGCCCGGTGACACGGAAAAGGACATTTACCGCATCGTCCTTACGGGCCGGTGCGCTGACCGCCCCGATACGGCGATGCTCCTTGACGCCCTCTCCAGCCGCTTCTTCCACCTCTCCGTTCTCGATGAGACGACGCCCACCCGGGACCTCTGGGAAGGGGCGGGGGACGACTCCCTGCGGGGATTGTTCTTAGAGCGCCTGCGGCAAAAGTATGATGCCGCACGAAACGCCGACGAGCGGGACGAGATTCTCAGGGCCGTTCGGTTCGGGCTGGCCGCCCTCGATAACATGGAGGAGGCGTGCGTATGATTATCACGAAAATGACGGCCTCTTTCGGCCGCTTGGAAGATAACACCCTCACCCTTTCCCCGGGCCTCAACGTCATACAGGCGCCCAACGAAGCGGGAAAGAGCACCTGGTGCACCTTTATTCAAACGATGTTTTACGGCCTGCCGGCGTCCGAACGGGCGCGGGAAGGCTTTATCCCCACAAAGAAGCGGTTTGCCCCCTGGAGCGGCGCCCCCATGGGCGGCGCCATGGACCTTGTACTGGGGGACGGCCGCACCATCACCATAGAGCGCCGCTCAGGCGGCCGCCAGCCCATGCGGGACTTTAGCGCCTTCGTCACGGGGTCAAGCGTCTCCATTCCGGAACTGACGGCTGAAACCGTGGGCGAGACGCTTTTGGGCGTCCCCCGCGCCGTCTTTGAGCGCAGCGCCTTCATCGGGCAAAACTGCATCCGAGTGGACCACTCCGATGAGCTTGAGCAGCGCATCGCCGCCCTCGTCACAACGGGGGACGAGTCCTCCTCCTATAAAGCCGCGGATTCCACCCTGCGGGCCTGGCAGCGCAAGCGCAACTACAGGGGCCGCGGCCTCATCCCGCAACTGGAGCGGGAAATCGAATCCATTGACGAAACACTCCGGCGCATTGAAGAGTGCCTTGAGCGGGCCGCCTCCCTGAAAGAGCAGGGGGAAGCCCTCACCTTTGATATCGACGCGCTGGAGCAGGAGCTTTCCGCCTGCGAGCAGTACGAGCGGGAGGCCGCCCTGCGTCGGGCGAAAAGCGCCCTGAAAAAAGCAGAGGAAACCGTCCAGAACCTGCGCGGTCAGCTTGAAAACATGGGGGACCTGCCTGCAGAGGAGGATATTTCTTCCATTTTTGCTGACTTAAAAGCGCTGGAAACGGTTAAAATAATGGAAAACACGGAGCGTGCGCGCCTTGACGAGGCAACAGCGGCGCTGGACGCCGCCCGGGCCGCCCTTGAAAACTACTGCGCTGCGGACATTGAGCAGGACACCGTTTCCGCTCAGAAACTTGAAAAGACCCTCTCTCTGACACAGCTGAAAAGCGTCCTCACAGGCGTCCTCGGCGCCGCCGCCCTATTAGGCGGCACTGCGGCTGCCCTCATGGACGGGCCGGTTCGCCTCATCGCCGGTATCGTCGGCGTCATCGCCGCCGCGGCGCTCATCGCGCGGGCCGCTGTATCGGCAAAATCGGGTAAACAGCTCGATGCGATTCTCGCCCGGCACAAGGCGCCCTCCGTGGAGGCTCTATTGGCACTCAAAGACGAAATCGCCAGTCTCACCATGCGTGTTCGGGAAGCGGAGCAGACCGTCTCCGCCTGCAGAAACTCCGCCGAATCGGCGGCGCAGGCCGTTAAAGGCCACCTTGACCGTCTCACTGAGGCCTTCCGCCGCTACAAGCTGGGCGATACGCCCGAAGAAGCACTGCGGGTCTTAGCCGCCATCAAGCGGCTGCAGACGGAAATCGAGGCGGCGGAAGCGGAAAAGGCGGCGGCGGAGAAGCTCTATGCCGCCGAGGCGGAGGCCATGCCCGAGGCCACGCGAGAGCCTGCCGTGGAGCCGGAGCGGCCCCGCAACATCGTCCAGACGGACCTGCGGGCGGCGCGCCTGAATCAGAAAGTGCTGGCGGAACAGGAGAACATCACCCGGGGCGAAGCACAGGCTCTGGGGGATCCCGTCGTCCTCGGCACGCGGCGCCTCGGATGCGTAGAGGCTCTCGGGGAGGCCAGGCGGGACTTTAACGCCCTGCAGCTGGCCATCGAGACTCTTTCCGAGGCCAACCACGAACTTGAAACGCGCTTTTCGCCCCTCATGGGCACGCTGGCCGGGGACATCCTCTCGAAAATCACCGGCGGACGCTACGAAAAGCTCATGCTTGACCGTGCCTTCGCCGCCCACGCGAAAGCGGCGGGAGAACCTGTAAGCCGGGAACTTCCGTGGCTGAGCGCCGGCACCGTCGATCAGGTCTATCTGGCGCTGCGCCTTGCGGTGTGCCATCTCGTCCTCCCGCAGGAGGATCCGGTGCCCGTCGTTTTAGACGACGCCTTCGCCAGTTTCGACGATGTTCGCATGGGACATGCCCTAGAGTATCTCTTAGAGTTGTCCAAGGAGCGGCAGGTTCTCCTGTTTACCTGCCATACCCGGGAGGCGGACTACCTCAAAGACCGCCCCGGTGTGAGCCTCGTTTCTCTTTCGTGATAAAGGGCGCACCGCGCCTTTATTATGGCACTTCCGGCAAGGGTGCAACATCATTTCTCCCCTGCCGTGTGCATAGAAACCACCTCCGCGCCATCAAAACGCGCGGGAGCCGGCCTTGCCCCTTCTAATACGCACAGGCTGCCGGCTCGAAACGAAAGGAACGTATTTTTACCATGAAAAAAACACTTGCGTCCGGCCTGCTGGCTATTACCGTGTTGTCGTCTGCCATTACCTTCTCGGCAGTCGCGGCAGGCCCGACAGGCGGCGCCTCGAACGTGCCTATCTCGTTTGACGGCGCAGCCCCTACGCAAAGCATCACCTCATTCATCCTGAACGACACGACATGGGTATCCATCCGCGACTTTGCCGAAGCAATGGGCTCCGCCACCGTCACATGGAGTCCCAGCACGGCCATTGTGGCGGCGCCGAACCTCACCATTACCGCAACGGTGGGCGAGCAGTACATCATCGCCAACGGCCGCTATCTCCACGTGCCGGACGGATGCCTCCTGCTGGACGGCTCCGTCATGGTGCCCATCCGCGCTCTGGCAAAGGCCTACGACGCGGCCGTCACATGGATTCCCACCACGAAGACGGTTCTCGTCACAACCGGCTCCGGCGCCATTGCGCCCGCCAGCGTCTTCTACAACGATAACGACGTGTACTGGCTGTCCCGCATTATTAATGCGGAGGCCCGGGGCGAGAGCCTCGCCGGCAAAATCGCCGTCGGAAACGTGGTGCTCAATCGTGTCGCCTCGCCGCAGTACCCCAACACGGTTCGGGAGGTCATCTTTGACAAGGCGCACGGCGTCCAGTTCACTCCCGCTTACAGCGGAGCTATTTACAACACGCCCAGCGAGGAGTCCATCGTCGCCGCGAAAATCGCCTTAGACGGCGGCAACACCGCCGGCCGGAGCCTCTTCTTCGCCAATACGGCAAAATGCTGGGCCGCAAAAGTCCGCCCCTATGAGATGACGATTGGCAACCACTTCTTCTTCGCCTGATTTTCCAACGGGAATAAAGATATAATCAACCTCTAAAACAGAATTCTCCGCCTGACGCGCCTTTTGCGGGTCAAGCGGAGAGTTTTCTTTTCCTGTTACTGTCCCGGGGTGAGCTTTTTCTTCATCTCAAAAAGGAGGTTCATGGCCTCGATGGGGGTGAGGGTGTTGAGGTCCGTGTTTTCAAGGATACGCAGCGCCTGACTCATCCCCAATTCCTCCATGGAAACCTGATCCGGCTCCGGCGCGGCCGCCCCAACCCATTCAGCCCGGGCGCCCTTTTCCAGCTCCTCCAAAACGGCTTTCGCCCGGCGGACGACGCTCTCCGGTACGCCGGCAAGGCCCGCCACTTCGATGCCGTAGCTCTCGTCCGCGCCCCCCGGCACGATTTTGCGCAGGAAGATAAGGTCCCCGCCCCGCTTTTTCGCGGAGATGTTGTAGTTTTTCACGGCGGGTATCTCGCTCTCCAAAACCGTCAGCTCGTGGTAGTGGGTTGAAAACAGCGTCTTGGCCCCCAGCTTGCGCCGATCGGTGCAGTGCTCGATAACGGCCCGGGCAATGGCCATGCCGTCGTAGGTGGAGGTGCCGCGGCCGATTTCGTCGAGGATAATGAGGCTCTTTGACGTGGCCGCCGCAAGGATATCTGCCACTTCCGTCATCTCCACCATGAAGGTGGATTTGCCGGCGGCTAAATCGTCCGACGCGCCGATGCGGGTGAACACCCGATCCACAAGACCGATACGGGCGGAGCGGGCCGGCACGAAGGAGCCAATCTGCGCCATGAGGACGATGAGCGCCGTCTGCCGCATATAGGTGGACTTACCCGCCATGTTCGGCCCCGTGATGATGAGGGTGCGGGCGTTTTCCATATCCATGACGGTGTCGTTGGGGACGAACAGCGTCTCCGTCTGCATCTGCTCCACCACGGGGTGGCGCCCGTCCCGTATATCCAGCACGCCGCTCATATCAAGCTCCGGCTTGCAGTAGTTGTTGCGGACCGCCGTCTCCGCCAGAGAACACAGGGTGTCCACCTCCGCCACGGAGCGGGAGGCGGCCTGAATACGGGTGACGTTTTCCGCCAGAGCCGCCCGCAGTTCGTTAAACAGGGCGTACTCTAAAGCCTCCACCCTGTCCTTGGCGGAAAGAAGCGTCGTCTCCAGCTCCTTCAATTCCTGGGTGATAAACCGCTCGCAGTTGGCCAGCGTCTGCTTACGCACGTAGTGGGCCGGCACGTCCTCTGACTGGGAGCGGGGAATTTCAATGTAGTACCCGAACACCTTGTTGTAGCCCACTTTGATTTTTTTGCCCGTCTGCTCCCGCTCTTTGGCCTCAATGGCGGCCAGCGCCCCGGTGCTGTCCGTAAGGAGATGGCGGAGCTTGTCGATTTCCTCGCTCACCCCGTCTTGTATAAAGCCTCCTTCCCGAACGGAAAAGGGCGGGTCGTCCACAATGGTACTGCCGATGCGCTCAGCCACGTCCCGCAAGTCATCGATCGCCCGCAGTTCCGAAAGAAGCGGCGACTTCATGGCGCCAAGAAGACTAAGGATTATCGGCAGCTGACGCAGGGACGTCTCGAGGGCTTTCATGTCCCGGCCGTTGCAGTTGCCGTAGACGATTTTCCCGATAAGCCGCTCAATATCCCCCACGTCCCGCAACACGCGTATCAGCTCCCCGCGGGTGACGGTGTTTGCAACAAGCTCCTCCACCGCATTCAGCCGCCGTGTGATTTTCGCCGCGGAGACGAGGGGGCGCAGGACCCACGCCCGCATCAGGCGCCGGCCCATGGGGGTCTTCGTCTTATCCAGCACCCAAAGAAGGCTCCCCTTCTTCTCGCCGGTGCGCTGTGCGGAGACGAGTTCGAGGCCCCGTATCGTCTGGTAGTCCAGCTCCATGTACGCCCGCTGGGTATCCACCCGGAGGGTGTTAATGTGGCCAAGCTCCGTCTTTTGCGTGTCCGACATATACGAAAGCAGGGCTCCCACAGCGCAAATCGCCGCGCGGCTCTCCCCGATGCCAAGGCTCTCCGGCGACTGGCCCCCAAACTGCCTTTCGATGAGGCGTAAAGCCGTGTCGTAATCGAAGCGGGCGTCTTCTTCCTCTATTAGGCAGTTTAACCTGTCTTTTAAGAACATCACAAGGCCGCCGTGGCGCACCGCCGCACCGTTGCAGACGGCTTCCGCCGGCGCGTACGTCCCCAAGGCGTTAATGAGGGGGGCCGCATCCGCCTGTAAAAAGAAAGAGACGCTGATTTCACCTGTAGAGAGGTCGGCCAGACAGCAGGCGTTTGAGGAGCCGTCGAGATAGATGGCGGCCAGATAGTTTGCCCGCCCCTCGTCCAGCATGGAGGTCTCCATGACCGTCCCCGGGGTGATGATGCGCACGACATCCCGGTCCACAAGACCTTTTGCTGTGGCGGGGTCCTCCACCTGCTCGCATATTGGAATTTTGTATCCTCTTGCAATCAGACGGGCGATGTACCCTTCCGCAGAGTGATGCGGGACGCCGCACATGGGGATACGCGCCTCCGGGTCCTCCTTGCGCCGGTCCCGTGTAGTGAGGGTGAGCTCCAGCTCCTGGGAGGCGGTGACTGCGTCGTCCCCGAACATCTCGTAAAAATCACCAAGCCGGAAAAAAAGAATACAGTCAGGGTGCTGCTCCTTCATCGTGAAATACTGTTTCATCATAGGCGTTAAATCCGTGGCCATATCAAGTCCTCCGGCGAGAAATCAGTCAGAATTTGTCACTTTGCAGTATACCACACCACGCCGGTGCAGACAACACGCCGTCTCCGCAGTTCGGTTTCTCTGATGCGGTTTCCGCCTCACGTTACAAAATTATATCCGGCTCTTGAGAAAGGCGACTTTTTTTGATATACTTTTATAATATATAAGTTAAGAATTTCCGGCTCTACGCTGTTAAATAAACACGAAACCGTCACAATTTCGGTTAACAACGGGGATTAAATATGAAATTTGCCAAATGGATAATAACTGGATACGAACGCAATGCCGCAGTAGCATTAAATCGCTGCGGCATCAACCCGCTTGTTGCCGTTTTCCTCGCCTCCCGGGGATACAGAACATACGAATCCGCCTGCGCCATTTTAGAAAACGACCTGTCCCTCCTCATTGACCCCTTCCTCATGCGGGACATGGACAAAGCCGTCACGCGCATCCGCCGGGCTATCCAAAGCCGCGAGCGGGTGGCTATCTACGGAGACTACGACGTGGACGGAATGACCGCCAGCTGCCTGCTGGCCACGTATTTCCGCGCCCAGGGCATCGAATTCGAAATCTACATTCCCGAGCGGACGGAGGAGGGCTACGGCGTGAACACCGCCGCCCTCGATACGCTTAAAAGCCGCGGCGTGAGCCTCGTCATCACCGTTGACAGCGGTATCACCGCCGTGGAGGAGTCGAAATACGCCCGGGAGATTGGCCTTGACCTGATTATCACGGACCACCACGAGTGCAAGCCCGTCCTCCCCGACGCCGTCGCCATCATAAACCCCAAGCGGCGGGACTGCCCCTACCCGAACAAGGGCTTATCGGGGGTGGGCGTAGCCTTTAAGCTGGTGTGCGCCCTCGAACGGCACAAGCCCATTGACACGCTCTTTGACCAGTACGGCGACTTTGTGGCCATGGGCACCATCGCAGACGTGATGCCCGTTCTCGGGGAAAACCGCATTCTCATCCGCAGGGGTCTTGCCGCCCTGAACAGAAAACGGCGCCCGGGGCTGAGAAGCCTTATCAAAGAGTCCTGCATCGACCGGCGGGAGATTACCGTGGCAATTATCGGGTTCATCCTCGCCCCGCGCCTGAACGCCGCCGGACGTATGGGAAGAACCTCCCTCACCATCGACCTTCTGCTCACGGATGACGACAACGAGGCCACGGCCCTCACGCAGGAGCTGTGCAGCCTGAACATGGAACGCAAGCAGGTGGAGTCGGCCATCTTTGAGGAGGCCCAGGCGCACCTGATGAAAAACCTCCCCAAGGGCCCCATTGTTCTCGCCGGCCGCGGGTGGTTTCAGGGCGTGATGGGCATCGTGGCCGCCCGGATTACGGAGCAGTTTCTGTTCCCCTCCGTCGTCATCAGTATCGACGAGGAGGGCGTCGGCCGCGGGTCCTGCCGCAGCTTTAGCGGATTTCGCATCTATTCGGCGCTGGAAAAGTGCAGCGACCTGCTCGTAAACTTCGGTGGCCACGAGATGGCCGCAGGCATCACCATTTTAGAGGAAAACATTGACGCATTCCGTGAGCGGCTTAATAAACTGTATCACGAGGAGATAAAGATTCCGCCGGTGCCCACGCTGCTTGTGGATTTTGAAGTGATCAAACCGGAGCTTTTGTCACTGGAAAACGTCACCGCCCTGGAGCGGACGGAGCCCTACGGCAACGGCCTCGTCCCGCCCTTTTTGTGCATGCGTGACGTGCTTCTCAGCTCCGTTGTACCCGTGGGCGGAGGGCGGCATACGAAGCTGCGCGTCACTAAATCGGGCCGGACCTTCGACTGTATCGCCTTTAACTGGACGGTGGAGGACCTGGGGGCGAAGGAAGGCGACCGGGTGGATATCGCCTTTGAACCGCAGGTCAACGAGTTTCGCTCCTGGCGCAACGTGCAGCTTAATATCCTCGATATTCGTCCATACTCGGAGTAGACTCTATGACGGATGATTTAAAGGAAAAATACGGCAAATTCCAAGCCGTCATACTGGAAAACAACCCGACGGCTAACCTCGAGCGGATTCGTGCGGCCTTCGACTATGCCCATAACGCCCACAGTAAGCAGCTGCGCAAGGATGGAAACCCCTACATTGTCCACCCCCTCGCCGCGGCGGAAATCGTGGCGGAGATGGGGCTGGACGAGGAGGCCATCATGGCCGCCCTGCTCCACGACGTGGTGGAGGACACGAACACCACCCTCGAGGAAATCTCCAAGCGATTCGGCGCCTCCGTAGCCGCCATTGTGGACGGGGTGACGAAGCTCTCCCGTGTGCAGTTTACGAGCAAGGAAGAGCAGCAGGTGGAAAACCTGCGGAAAATGCTCATGGCCATGGCCAAGGACATCCGAGTCATCATCATCAAAATGGCCGACCGGCTCCACAACATGCGCACCACGGAGTACCAGTCCCCTGAAAAGCAGGCGGAAAAGGCTCTGGAGACGATGGAAATCTACGCACCGCTGGCCCACCGCCTCGGTATGTAGCGCATCAAGTGGGAGCTGGAGGACCGCTCCATCTATTACCTCGACCCCATCGGATACGCCGAAATTCAGGAGGGTCTGGCGCGCATCCTCAGCAGCAACGAAGACTTCATCAACCGGATGCAGGAGAAAATCGCCGCGCGCCTGAGGGAGATTGGGGTGGAGTGCACCGTCTACGGACGCATCAAGCATGTCTACAGCATCTACCGCAAGATGTACAGTCAGAATAAAACCCTCGCCGAGGTACTGGACCTGTACGCCTTCCGCGTCATCGTGAGCGACATTGCCGACTGTTACAACGTCCTCGGCTACATTCACGAGATGTTCCGCCCCCTGCCCGGGCATTTCAAAGACTATATCGGCACGCCGAAACCGAATATGTACCAATCCCTGCACACCACGGTGCTGGGCACGGAGGGTATCCCCTTCGAGGTGCAAATCCGCACGTGGGAAATGCACCACACGGCGGAATACGGCGTGGCCGCCCACTGGAAATACAAGCAGGGCGTGAGTAAAAAAACGGCTGACGAGGAGAAGTTTGCGTGGGTACGCCGCCTGCTTGAGACGCAGCAGGACGCCGACGCGCAAGATTTCGTGGAGAGCCTCAAAATCGATATGTTCTCGGACGAAGTCTTCGTCTTCACGCCGAAGGGGGACGTGGTAAACCTCCCCGCCGGCGCCACGCCCATCGACTTTGCCTACAACATCCACTCCGCCGTTGGCAACCGAATGACGGGTGCCATCGTCAACGGCCGCATTGTGCCGTATAACCACATCCTCTCAAACGGCGACATCGTGGAGGTCCTCACCTCCAACTCCTCCAAGGGCCCCAGCCGGGACTGGCTCACAATCGTCAAAAGCCCCGTGGCCCGCAACAAAATCCGCCAGTGGTTTAAGAAGGAAAAACGGGAGGAGAACATCGCCCACGGCAAGCTGTCCTTTGAAGCGGAGCTTCGGCGCGCCCTTCTCCCCATGAGCGAGGTAACCCGGGAGGATGTGCTCCCGAAAATCCTCGCCCGCCTGAAGTTTCCCTCCCTCGAGGAGCTGTACGCCGCCATCGGCTACGGCGGCATGTCCGCCCAGAAGGCGGTCAACCGCATTCGTGACGAGCTGCGCACCATCGAGCGGGCGAAAAGAGCGGAGGATTCGGAGGAAATCTCCTTCGTCAGCAGCGATAAAAAGCTCCGGCCCATCCACGGCATCTTAGTGGAGGGCATCGACAACTGCCTTGTAAAGTTTGCCCGCTGCTGCTCCCCCGTCCCGGGGGATCCGGCCATCGGGTACATCACCCGGGGCTTTGGTGTCTCCGTCCATCGGAAGGACTGTAAAAATTACCTTAAATCTATCGCCAATCCCGAGGAAGCGGGCCGGTGGGTGCGGGTGGCATGGGCCAATTCCGAGACGGACGTCTACTCCACCTCCCTGTTTATCACCGCCAAGGAGCGCAGCGGCGTGGTGCTGGACATCACCATGATCCTCAGCGCCATGAAGCTGAAGATGACGTCCCTCTCCGCCAGAGACGATAACGGCGTCAGCAACGTCGCCCTCGTCATCGAGGTGCATAACAGCACGGAGCTGAGTAACGCCATCGCCCGCCTTGCCACCATTCAGGGCGTCATCGACATTCGCCGTGGCGACGGATAAACAGACGAAAGGAACGATTCCATGCGCGCAGTTGTGACCCGTGTGACGAAGGCCGCCGTTTCCATTGACGGTGTGGAACACGCCGCCATTGAAACAGGCCTTCTCGTTTTGCTGGGCGTGGGCCCCGATGATACCGAAGAAGCAGCCGAAAAAATGGCTGACCGGGTGCTGGGCCTTCGCATATTCGAAGACGAAAATGGAAAAATGAACTTAAACCTGGCCACGGTGGGCGGCTCCCTTCTCGTTGTCTCCCAGTTTACCCTGTATGCCGACGTAAAGAGCCGCCGCCCCGGTTTTTCCCGCGGCGCCCCGCCTGATAAGGCGAATACGCTGTACGAACACTTCGTAAAAACCTGCCGCGCCGCCGGATTTGAGACGAAAACCGGCGTTTTCGGTGCCAATATGGCCGTCTCGTCCATAAATGACGGGCCGGTCACCATTCTATTAGATACGGACGCGCTTTAGCGCATAACACGCACGCTCGTCCTATTTGGGAGGTATCTCTATGCTGATTAAAACCCTCGTCGTCGGCCCCATTGACACGAACTGTTACATCGTCACCGACGAAAACACCCTCGAATGCGCCGTCATCGATCCCGGTGACGAGTCCAACGTCATCCTCGATTATGTGGAGGACAACAAGCTCAAAGTGCGGGCCATTTTCCTCACCCACGGCCACTTTGACCACCATACAGCGGCCGACGCCGTGGCGGAAGCCACGGGGGCACCCGTCTATATCCACCGGCGGGACGCCGTGACAGACGGTCTTGACCGTTTTAAGTACGCCGCAAATCCTGAAACCCGCTATTACGCCGAGGGGGATACTATCACCGTCGCCTCCATGACCTTTACCGTTCTGGAAACGCCGGGCCACTCCCCCGGATGTGTGACGCTTCAGTGCGAAGACGTGCTCTTTACCGGAGACACCCTCTTCCGCGGCAGTGCCGGACGCACGGACCTCGGCGCCGGCGACGTTCACACCCTCTTGCGCTCTCTTGCCCGCCTGGCGGCTTTAGAGGGGGACTTTGAAGTCTACCCCGGCCACATGGACCCCTCCACGCTGGACCGGGAGCGCCGCTTCAATGACTATGTCCGTTACGCCGTGGAGAAGTACGGCGCATAATGAAGCTGCTCCTCACTGGCCACGGGTATAAATACGCCGTCGAGCAGATTATGCTCATGCTCTTTCCGGAGGAGCGGCCGGAATACGTGGAAGGCACGGCGGAACTGACCAATACCGCTGCCGCCGTCTCCCTCTCCCGGGGAAACACCTACGACACGGCCACAACGCGCCTTTATTACGGCGGGGCCGTGTATACAGGCATCGCCCGACGGCGCCGCTGCGAAGGGAGCCCGCTGGAAGTAGACCGGGTCCTGCAGCGGCTCATCAAAACCGCCTTTTTCCGCGCGGCGGTGCGGGCAACGGGCAAAAAGCCCGTCTGGGGCGCCCTTACCGGCATCCGCCCCGGTAAAATTGCAACGGCCCTTCTGGAGGAAGGGCGCACTGAAAAGGCCGTCCTCAAAACCCTCTCCACGGAGTATTATCTGGCGCCGGACCGGGCCGCCCTCTGCCTCGATACAGCCCGCGCCGGCCTGCAGGCAGCGCAGACACTGGGAGAGCGGGATATCGCGCTGTATATCGGCATCCCCTTCTGCCCCACCCGCTGCCACTACTGCAGCTTCGTCAGCCACAGCGTGGAGAAATCCATGGCCCTCATCCCGCCCTTTTTAGAAGCCCTCCATCGTGAAATTGACGCCGACGCGTTGTCTGTCCGAAAGCTGGACTTAAACGTCGTCTCCGTCTATATCGGCGGCGGTACGCCCACCACCCTCTCCGCCGAGCAGCTTGAATCTCTGCTCAAACACCTCGCGCAGGCCTTCAATTTATCACGCCTGCGGGAGTTTACCGTTGAAGCCGGCCGGCCGGACACGATTACGCCCGAAAAGCTCAGCGCCCTCAAAACCGGCGGGGTGGGACGGGTGAGCGTCAACCCCCAGTCCTTATGCGACGATGTACTCCGTGCCATCGGGCGCCGCCACACGGCACAGGAGGCGGTCTCCGCCATGCATCTGGCACGGGAGATAGGCTTTGACTGCGTGAACATGGACCTCATCGCGGGGCTGCCCGGGGACACGGTGGAGACGTTCCGCCGCTCGCTGGATACAGTTTTGTCCCTCAGGCCGGAGAACGTCACGGTCCACACCTTGTCCCTCAAAAAAGGCGCCCGCATCACCCTGGAGCAGACGCCCCTGCCAAGTGGCGACGAGGTGGGCGCCATGCTGGACTACGCCGCCGAAAAGCTGCGGGCGGGGGGCTACGGCCCTTACTATCTCTACCGCCAGAAGTTTACCTCCGGCGGATTTGAAAACGTCGGCTGGAGCCTTCCCGGCTTTGACAGCCTCTACAACATTCTCATCATGGAGGAGCTTCGAACAGTCATCGCCCTGGGCGGCGGCGGCGTGACGAAGCTCGTGGCCCCGAAAATCGGCCGCATCGAACGCATCTTCAACGCGAAATATCCCCACGAATATATCAAGGGCATTGACGGTCTCATCGCCAAAAAAAGCGGCATCGAGACGTTTTATCACCAGTTTATCGACCGTTAAGGTTCCTAAAAGCGCACACTTTCCAGTACTGAGTATAAAGGAGACACCATGAAGACAGAGCTCGCCGAAGTCATCCAGCGCATTAATGAGAACCCCGCGGCTTTTGTGACGGAATGCGAAGAGCGGTACAGCAAACGGATTTTAAGCGCCGCGCGGGAGATTGTATACAATATCGACCATAACCACATCGTTTTGCTCTCCGGCCCCTCCGGCTCCAGCAAAACCACAAGCTCCAAGCGAATTGCCGCGGAGCTGCACCGGCTCGGCATCACGGCCCATATTGTGTCCATGGACAATTACTATCAAACCATCGACCCGGAACTCTCCCCGCGCACACCGGAGGGGGATATTGACTACGAATCCCTCTACTGCCTCGATACGGACCTGCTCAATAAGCACTTTGATTTGCTGGAGGAGGGCAAGGAAATCCTCATCCCCCACTTTGACTTCGCCAATCAGAAGCGGGACCCCAACCGGGTGACGCCCATGAACCTCGGACGAAACGACGTGGCCATTTTCGAGGGTATCCACGCCCTAAACCCCATCTTCACGAAGGAACACCCCAACGCCCTGAAGGTGTACGTCTGCCCTGAGTCGATTATCTGCGACGGCGGCGCCGACGTCATAACGGGCGCCGATTTGCGGCTTCTCCGTCGCCTGATTCGGGACGATTTCTTCCGCGGGGCCGATCCGACCTTTACCCTCGGCATGTGGGACAATATCCAGCGGGGCGAAGTGGAGAACATTCTGCCCTTTAAGCCGACGGCGGACATCGCCATCGACACGGCCCTGCTCTACGAGCCGGCGGTCCTCAAACAGTTTACGGACCATCTTTTAGGCCGCGTCCCGGAGACGACGAAGAACTATGCCCTGCTGAAAAACGCCCTGCGCGCCTTCCCCGATTTCCCGACGATCGACTTAGACCTCGTTCCGAAAAACTCCATTCTGCGGGAATTCATTGGCGGCAGCGCCTTCGAGTATTAACGAGTTGTAAACTTTCCGTTTCGGCCGACATGCTTTTTCCGTATTTATGGTATAATCTGAACGGAGTCGCCAAAGGGTGATTGCGTAAGCGGCCGTAAGGCGGCTGCGTCCGCGATTGTCGTCGGGAGGAAACTGCGAAAAATGAACTTTTTCAGGCGTTTTATGATCGGTCGTTACGGGCCTGATCATCTTAATACAGCACTCATTGTGGTGGCGGTCCTTTTCGGCCTGATTGGGAGAACGGCTCGCCTGTCCTCTCTTTTTGTCTTTTCTTATCTCCCGCTGTTTCTTGCGCTGTTTCGGATGTTATCCCGCAACATACCGGCGCGCCGTGCCGAGAATGACCGTTTCCTGCGCTTCTACTGGCCCATTCGCACGAAGGTCGTGGGCAGGGTTAAAAACCTCTCGCTCCGCATTAAGTCGCGCAAAACACATAAGTTCTTCCGCTGCCCCAGCTGCAGAAATCTCCTGCGCATCCCCCGGGGCAAAGGGAAGGTCCAGGTCACCTGCCCGAAGTGCGGCGAGCGCTTTATTAAGAAAACGTAGCCTCCCCCTCAAAACGAAAACAACGGCATGCCTTCCCGGGCATGCCGTTTCGTTTCAGCGTGTCCTGTTAAAAGCCCCGCGCCATCGGGCGCCGCCTGCCGTTTCTCCGTTATCCTGCGGGCGCGCCGTTATGAGACCCACTGGTATAGAACCTGCGGCGTCCTACGCCTCTGATACTCACGAAACAGCCGGCGAAAATCCGGCCGCCCCACGGAGTCCATCAGATACGCTTCGCGCTGGGCGCCGGGGAACCG
Source organism: Papillibacter sp. (assembly GCA_012838125.1). Lineage (GTDB taxonomy): Bacteria > Bacillota > Clostridia > Oscillospirales > Oscillospiraceae > Sporobacter. The sequence goes on along the minus strand of DUPW01000104.1, from coordinate 2,158 downwards.
GTTTAAGTTAAGGGCCTTAATAACCTCCTCCACGGTGCGCCGTCCCATCCCGTGGCCGTAATACAGGCCGTTTCCAAGGTCAATGACGTTCTCCCCCTGCCACTCCGGCGTCTGCGGGTCCACATCCGGATTGGCTATGTATCGCCTGTCGCCGGGGAGGTACGTTTTCGCCGCCTGCATCCGCCCCGTTGCGGAAAGCTCCGGAGGCAGATAGTGCCAGTTCATGAGGTAAATCGTGCGGAACATTTGGTTAAAGGCCTCGTCACCGAACACGTCGAGGAGCGCCTTGAAATACACAATAGGCATGGCGGTAGCACACTCCGTTCCGTAGAGCTGGCCGTTTTTGAAGATATCACGGATGGCGTCGGAGGCGTTCACACCCGTTTTGAGCAGGAAACCGCCGTCGCTGCGCCGGGTCCAGTAGTCGGGGTTGGCATACGATTTGCTAAACACCGCAAAGCGCATTCCGCTGCGATTGAGCTCCTCCGCCGCCCGGACGATGGCGCTGCGCAGCTTCAGCTCAAATTTCAGCTCGTCGAGGGAGTTATAGCGCAGCGTCTCCTCGCTGTCTTGCATGATTTCCAGGGCTTTGTGCTGGATGCTCCCCGCAGGATACTCCTGCATGAGCGCCGAAACGTCAACGGGTTTGTTATCCACAAGCAGCATTTATATCACCTCAAATCCCTTCCGCGCCGCCATTGCCTGCTCCGCCGCCCCCATGTGCCGCCACTGCTCCCACGCCGCCCGGTCCCGCTGCCTGAGCACATAGGAGTAGGACGCCAGGAGGCTCCGCTCCTCCGTGGGGAGGGTGCGATACTGGCTGAGAAGGGCGTATTCATCGTCCGTCAAGGGGGTCAGGGGCGTTTTTTCCTTCGGGGAGATGGGCTTGTCGAGGTATTTCGCCTCGTCGTCCCAGTCCACGAAGGTGGGGGCGCTCGTCTGCTGGAAGTGCTCCCCCGTTATGTACAGATACGGGCCGTTTTCCTCAATCCAGCGCAAAACGGACTGGTATCGCGCCATCGCTTCAGTCGGGTTTTGCGGCGTTTCCCCGCCCCCCGGCAAAAGCTGTGCCGCCAGTGCCACGTCCTCTTTGTTTTTAGACAGCAGATACTCCGCTATGGCGCGCAGTACGGCGGGGGCCACACTGCGATAAAGCGCCCACACGAGGTCGTGGATGTTGCGCCCTTCCCGCCGACGCCGGAAGATGAGGTGTACCACTTCAATCATGACCTCCACGTCGTCGTACTTTTCGTTGAGGAGGGCCGCCACGTAGTCCATGACGGCGTCAAACATCTCAAGGCGCACGCCACGGGGGGACCAGTTCCGGCCCGTAGCGAACATCCAGCGCAGGGCGTTGTAGTCCGCCTCCGAGCGCGTGTCGGGCGCAAGGAGCGTCTTGCCGTATGTTCTGTCCAGCTTGCGTTTTGTGACGGTGTATGCGATTTTGTTGCGGGGACTCAGGAGGCTATGGAGTTTGAGGGCGTCAATTTCCGGCAGGAGCATCCAGAGGACGGGGTATGGAGTCTGCTCGTCGTTTATGAGTGCGGCGGCGCGGCTGCGGTCCTCTTGAGCCGTGTTAAAGAAGGCCCTTTTCAGTGCATCGCCGCCCCGGGTGTTGAGCATCCGGCCGAGTGTGCCCGCGTTTTGATTGTTCATCCGGCTTTTCACCTTCCCAAGGAATATAATACGCGCAGTCAACATATCATATTGAAGCGGTTTAGGTTTTGTGCCCCTGAAAGCGGGGGACAAGACTATCAGGCAGTAAGTTCATTACAGGGGGTTGACTCCCCTCCAAAAATGTGCTAGTATAATACGTGCGAGGGGAAACCCCCGAAAATGAATATCGCGGAGTGGAGCAGTTCGGTAGCTCGTCGGGCTCATAACCCGAAGGTCGTAGGTTCAAATCCTACCTCCGCAACCATATTGAGGGGTACAAATAGATACCACCTCGGAAAACCCAGAAACCACAACGGTTTCTGGGTTTTTTCGTCCCCGAATTTTCAAGTGGGAAAAATAGATACCTACCCCAGTCCGAGGGGTGTTCGACCGGACTTGAACTTAATTGCAGAGCGTTTTGGGCAGATTTTTCGAGATTTTCTCGAGAGGTCTGCCCATTTTTTATTCCCCTAATTGTGAACTTTTTGTAAACAAAGAGGTT
>DUPW01000103.1 GCA_012838125.1 Papillibacter sp. | reverse complement strand
TAATAGGCACAATATCCCCCTTCCCCACCCGCTCAAAGACGCGGACAGCAGGGCTGAGCGGCGCGGTGCCGAGCTTGTTGTTTACAAGGTCAAGGGAGCCCGTCACGTCGCTGCCGGCAAGGCGTACCAGCGTAATCTGCCCGGCACCGACGGAGTAGACAGAGACGAATTCGCCCATCATCCAATCATTAATCTTTCCTGTGTCGCCGGAGAGAGCGAGTCCGTTGAGGAACCGCACCGTGGCAGAAGTTCCTGACACTGACTCCACTATGCCCACCGCCGTGTTCTCAAGCGTCCCACCCGTCACCGCGCCGGCAACAGCAAAGTCGTTTGTGAGAAGGAGCGTTACGACCTGCCCGGTTTTCTTATCCTTAAAAGCGTTCATAGCCGAGGGCAGAACATTAAACTCCTGGCCGAACATGGTGATAACGGAGGGTCTGGAGAGGTTCGGCCAGGCATTTTCGATGGCGCCCATGAGCCGAAAATCTGTGACGCGGAGGACTCTGCCCGCCGCGTCATAAGTGAGAACATCGTATTGCGCGATGTCGGAGAGGGAGATTTTCACGCCGTTTTTATAGACGGCGTAATCCGTCACGCCCCCCGTCAGCTCCAGAAGGGACGAGGCAGACACGCTCGCCCCCGCCACAACGGCTTTATCCGTGGCACCGGTGCTGATATACAGCGCCTCCACGGCGCCGGAGCCGCCGAAGTAGAGGGTGACGCTGGTGCCCGCCGTGATGTTCACAAAGGCCGTGCCGTAGACGGTCTTTTCACTGGCCGTGAACGCCTCGGCTGCGGGGTCGATGTTATAGCGCACGCCGTCCACGCCCTTCAGCCACGAGGCATCCGCCTCTGCGGCGATGACCGTCACCTGACCCGTTCTGTCCGGCAGGAAGGTGCGCACATAGCCGTTTGCGTCGCAAAGCAGCGTGCCCCGCAGGCCAATCATATCACGGCTCATGCCGCGGCCTGTCGCTTTGAAGTCGCCTGCGCTGGTCTGGATGATGTTTTCCGCTGCGGTGCCCCCAATGTTCATCACCACAACATTGTCCGCAGCGGCGCCGAGTGTGGCGATGAAGCTGGAGCCGTCTTTCTGCTTCGCCGCCAGCATGTTACACAGCAGCCGCGCCGCCTGCCCCCGGGTCATGGGGGCGTTTACGTCGCTGAAGGTCAGGCCCTCAAGGAGTTTTTTCTCCCGTGCGAGGGACAGATACCCCTCCGGCCAGCTCATGCCGGCGTCGGCATCGGCATAGCCGAGGATGCGCATTACCATCGTCACCGCCTGGGCGTTTGTGACCTCACTGTCGGGCCGGAACAAATTGTCCCCCATGCCCACGGTGAATTTCTTCTCGCCGGTGACGGCCATGTTGATGTAGCCTCTGGCCCAATGGGTGCTGGTGACGTCCGGAAAGATGGTGCGGTTGCGGTACATGGGCTCCTCGTCACCGCGGCCGAGAAGAATGATGGCCATTTTGCAAAACTGCGCGCGGGTGAGGCTGTCGTTTGGTCTAAAACGGCCGCTGTCGTCCCCGTCGATGACGCCGAGCATGGTCAGCACCGCCACGTCCCGGGCAAGTTCCGTATCTGTTATATCGGGAAAGCTCAGTGCCGGCGCCGCAAGCGCGGCGGGAACGGCCGCCACAAGCAGGGCCGCGCACAGAAGCGCTGCAAGAAATCTTTTCATGGTGTAATCTCCTCTCTCAATACGCTATTCCGCGCGGAGCGCTTCAACCGGCTGCAGGGCGGAGGCCTTGACGGCCGGATACATGCCGAAGGTGATGCCGAGGACGACGGAGAACGCAACGGCTCCAATAGACAGCGGCATACTGGGCATGAGAATCAGGTCGAAGATGAGTTTCCCCGCCACAAGGGTGCCGAGGAATCCCAGTAGGATGCCGAGGATACCGCCTGTTCCGCAAATCACGCCGGCTTCAATCAAAAACTGAATGAGAATCGAGCGCCGCGAGCCGCCGATGGCCTTGCGGATGCCGATTTCCCGCGTGCGCTCCCGCACCGTCACCAGCATGATGTTCATGATGCCGATGCCGCCCACGAGGAGCGAAATACCGGCGATTCCGCCGAGAACGAGACTCATCATCCTGTTGGCTTCGTCCTCCTGCTCAATCCACGTGTTCTCGGAGTAGACGTGGAAGTAGCCGTAGTTGGGGTCAATGAGCCCCGTGAGAAATCCGGTGAGGCGGGTGATGACTTCCGTCGTGGCCTCGGAGCTTTTCGCCTTGATGGTAAAGTCGCCGAAAGTGTTGCTCCGGTTGAGCAGGCGGTTCATGGAGTAGGGTACCACGGCCGTATAGTCCACGTAGGGGTTAATTGTGCCGCCCTTTTCGGCGTAGACACCGATGACGGTAAAGCGGTGCCCGCCGATGGAGATTTTCTCTCCGATGGGGTTTTTATAGTCGAACAGGTAATCCTTCAGCTTCGATCCGAGCACAACCACCTGATTGTAATTTTGTACGTCCAGCCAGCTGATGTCCCGGCCGGAGACGAGGGTGAAGTTGTTGCACACGGAATAGAGGTCGCTGCCGAGGGCGATGCTGGGGGTGCCGTATTCGTAGTTGCCCTCGGTGGATTTCGACTGGTATTTGATGTTTCCGTAGTAATAGCCGTTCGGGGTAACGCCGATGACGAGGTCCTTCAGGCTCAGACAGTAGTCGTATAAGTCGTCTGTTATGTCATCACCGTTCCACATGTTGGCCCACACGTTCACGCGGTTCGTGCCCATGCTCTCGTAGTATTCTTTCCACTGGCGGTTTGAGCCTTGTACCACCGAGACCATGATGATAACGGCCGCCACGCCGATGATGATGCCCAGCATCGTTAAAAACGAGCGGACCTTGTTGGCGGAGATGGACTTGCCCGCCATTTTAAACCCTTGTGTAAAACTCATGTCATCGCCCCCCGCAACAGATTGTCTTCAACGATTATCCCGTCTGAAATGCGGACGATGCGGTCGGACGCACAGGCAAGGTCCATGTTGTGGGTGATGAGGATGACCGTCGCCCCCTCCTCGTTGAGGGTTTTCAAAAGGCCGAGAATCTGTTCACCCGTTTTGGTATCGAGGGCACCTGTGGGCTCGTCAGCCATGATGACGGAGGGCCGCGTCGCCAGCGCCCGGGCGATTGCCACGCGCTGCTGCTGTCCGCCTGACATCTGGGACGGGCGGCTGTTGCACCGGTCGGCAAGTCCCACACGCTCGAGGGCGTCCATCACTAGGTCGTAGCGCTGGGAGGCTCTCACCCCCTGGTAAATCAGCCCCAGTTCCACATTCTCGTAAGCCGTGAGGGTGCCGATGAGGTTAAAGCCCTGAAAGATAAACCCCACATCCCGGCTGCGGATTTTCGATAGCTCCGCGTCCGTCATAATGGACACGTCCTGACCGTTTAAGAAGTACTCACCATACGTGGGCACGTCGAGGCAGCCGAGTATGTTCATCAGCGTACTCTTTCCCGAGCCGGACTGGCCCACGATGGCAACGAACTCGCCTTTGTCGATTGTGAGGGAAACGCCAGCTAGTGCCCGGACTTCGTTCTCAAAGCCCTCATTATAGATCTTGTAAGCGTCTATCAGTTCAATCAGCTTCACTGTACGCTCCTCACCAGTACATGCCCGGGCTGCCCATATTCGTCATATACTGCGTGAACACTTCCATGCCTTCCTCCACGCCTGAGAGGATTTCGGCATAATAGTTGTCAGACAGGCCCACTTCAACGGGCACGGCGTAAAAGCCTTCCGGCACTTCAAAGCCGTATTCTTCCGGATTGAGGGTGTTCTCCGGCTCCGTCTCCGTGCGCACGAACACCACAGAGCCGGCCTCCGTATACTTCACCGACTGCACGGGGACGAGGAGGGTATCCTCCGACTGGGAGGCCACGAGGCTGTAGTCTACGTACATGCCGGAGAGCAGGCGCCCGTCGTAGTTATCCACCCGGATAATAGCCGGGAAGTAGGATACGCCGCCTTCAAATTTACCTTCGAGGCTCACCGATTCCACGACGCCCATGAAGTATTCCTCGCCGTAACGCCCCCACTGCTTCACGTCCACGAACATGCCGGGCTTCACGTAGGAGACGTTCATTTCATCCACCTGCGCCTCCACGGTCATGACCGTCGTGTCGGCGATGGAGATGGCCATGGTGCCGGATTGGACCACGTCCCCCGGCTTGAGGGCGCAGAAGAGGACGGTTCCGCCAATGGGCGCAACGGCGTTAAAGTTATCGAGGTTTTCCTGCGCTTTTTGCAGCGCCTCCTGAGCCTGGGCCAGCTGGGTTTCCAGTGTAGCAATCTGCTCTTCACTGTCGTCCCCGCTCATGACGAGGAGCGTCTCGCCGGCGGCAACCTGCCGATACTCCAGAAGGCTCACCGTCTGGGCTTCTCCGCCGATTTTCGTCACAATATCCGTTACGCGGTTGTATTCCAGCGCGCCGGAGTCGAAGGGGTAGATATCGATGCCTGCGGCGTCTTTGAGGACCGCCGTGGCGCCCATACCCGCCGTCAGCGCGCCGGGATTGTCGACGGTGATGACAACACGGAACAGGCGCGCCCCCTCGGGCGTTACCTTATTAATATAGTCGATGGCCGTCACCGTGCCGCTCAGCTGGCTCATGGTGGCAGGGACGGACACCGTGGCGCTCTGACCCTTGGAGACACTGTCCTGATAGGCGTAGCTGAAGAACAGCTCCAGCTTCATTTTGCTGTCGTCCACAAGCTTACCCAGCATCGTGCCTTTGCCGACGCTCTCGCCCACGGCGATTTCCGCCGTATCAAGGAGCGTGCCGGCGTAATCGGCGCGCACGGTGAGATATGTAAGGGATTCGTATATTCCGTTGAGCTGCTTTTGAAGGTTGTTTACAGACTTTTGCGCCTCTTCAACGGCTTTCAGTGCGTCGGAACTGTCGATGGTGTAAAGGGGCTGACCGGGCATGACCAAATCGCCCTCTTTGACGTAGACGTCCAGCACTGTGCCGCTGGAACTTAAGGTAATCGACGCCGCATCCTTCGCTTTCGTCACGCCGTTGCCGGTGACCATGCTCTGAATGGAGCCGCGGGTGACGAAGTCGGTTAAAATCTCTTTTTCCTCTTCCTCATCGCGCAGCAGCGTGTAAAGGCCGTAGGCGATGCCGCCTAAGATGGCAGCCACGACGATGATGGCAATAATCTTCTTAATGCGCTTTTTCCTCTTGAGCTTTTTCCGCTGCGGCGGCTCCTTCGGCGTAGCCGGCACAGGGGCCGCCTGTTGCGCCTGTACAGCGGTTTTTTGTTCGACCTCAGCCATGTACAAAACCTCCAAAGATAACAATTCAAAGTTTAGACGAACACCTTGATAAAATGTTCCAGTATCGCCTGACCTTTTCCAGCTTTATACAGTATACATAAAATCTTACACCGAATCGTCTCAAATTTGGAACAAATAAATTACAAAGGTTTAAATTTGCTGTTGATTTGTGAAAATCTGCCGTTCCGGGCTCCTCACAGGCGAATTTTCCGATAAAACGCCGCCTTTTGTCGGAAACATCTAAAGCGTGACGAAATTCTTCCGATATTCATAATGTGAAGAGCTCCGTTCTTCTCTCCTTGTAAACGCATTTAGGTGGGAAACTTATGAATTTCAACATCATCATCGGCCTCCTCGTCGCCGTACTCAGCATCATCTTCGGATTCTACCTCGACGGCGGAAACTTCGCGAGCCTCTACAGCCCGACGGCCCTGCTCATCGTGCTGGGCGGCGCGTTGGGCTATATCGTTTTGGGGTTTCCCCTCAACGTTCTGGCTCAGTTCCCCCGTTCCATCAAGTTTATCCTCTTCCGCAAGAAGAAGGATTACGCCAGCCTCATCGACAAGCTCTATTATCTCGCCAACATCGCCCGGCGGGAAGGAATTCTGGCGATGGAGGCCGAGGCCGAGAAAATTGACGACCCTTTCATTAAAAAAGGTCTCCTCTACGTTGCCGACGGCGTGGAGCCTGATTTCCTCAAGGAAGTCATGGAAAACGAAATCGCCGCCAAAATGCGGGACATTACCGCCGCTGCCAGAGTCTGCGACGCAGGCGGCGCCGTCTGCCCCGCCATGGGCCTTATCGGAACGGTCATCGGCATGGTTAACATCCTGTTAAACCTTTCTGCGGATATGTCCGTTCTGGGTGTGAGCGTCGGCACGGCCTTCCTCACCACCTTCTACGGCGTCTTCCTCGCCAACGTCTTCTTCCTGCCCCTTGGCTCCCACATTCGCCTGTGCGCCGAGGATGAGGCGGGCTATATGCAGCTGATTGTCACGGGGCTTCTCAGCATCCTTGAAGGCGAATATCCGGCCCGTATGCGGGATAACCTGATTGCCGAAATCGGCGGCCCCGAAAAGCTCAAGGCTTCAAAAGAGCAGAAAAGCGCGTAAATCCACCTGACCCACGGAGGTGTTCAGTATGGCAAAAAAACCGGAAGTCGAAGAAGCGAAGGAAGACCCTAACCGGTGGCTAACGTCGTATTCCGATATGATCAGCCTCCTTCTTGTCTTCTTCGTTATTCTGCTGTCCATGAGCACCTTCAACGCCGAACAGGTTGACGCTGTCTCCCAGTCCATCCGCGAGGGGCTTGTGGGCACAGAAATAGCGGACAGTAAGAATACCCCGCTCGTCAATGCAACGGATTCCCCCTATCCCGAAATCACCCCCTACTGGACGGAGGACGAGTACGAAGAGTTCGTCCGGCTTCTTATGGAGCTCTTTGCCTCCAGCAGCATCCGCGACTCCGTTGAAATCAAGCTGGACGACCGGGGCGTTGTCATCTCCTTTAAAGATCACGCCCTCTTCCGAAGCGGGCGTGCGGAGCTCAGCGAAGTGGCCCTTGAGATCATCGACAAAATCGGAGAGCTGCTGACACATTTAAATTACTCTTTTATCCTCGTGGAGGGGCATACAGATACGGACCCCATTAAAACCGCCCGCTACGCTGACAATATGGACCTGAGTACCCAACGGGCTTCCAACGTCTGGCGCCGGCTCGTCTCTGCCGGAATCGACCCGAAACGCGTCGCCTCCATCGGGTACGGGGAATACCGCCCCATCGCACCCAACGACACCGCTGAGAACAAGGCGAAAAACCGCCGCGTCGTGGTAACCATCCTGCGGGCAGAGCTTATCGCCTCCGACGAGGTTCTGCTCTCCGAGACCATCGGCAACTAAAACGGTAGCATAAAGCCGCCCTTAAGGGCGGCTTTGTTTACTCTGTCGTTAAGGAGTGCTCTCTGGAGCCTCTGAGTCGGGCGGCATTTCCCCGCGCCGAATCGGCAGATGCCGTCTCACGGTGCAATCCCCGCACCTAAACCGGCGTTTACCATCTCGAAGGGCATCCCCCACACCGAATCGGGGTTTCGCCGTCCCGCCCCCGCGGTCTCCCACGCAAACCGATTTTTCCCGGAACGGCAAACAAAAAAGCCGCCCCCAAAGGGGCGCCCTTCAATTCTGTTGCCAATGATCCTCAGTTGAGGCGGCAAATTACAGCTTGCTTAGGCAGCGCAGTTTTAATATACTGAGATGTGAATCACTCATACGCCTCTTTCAGAATTTCGCACAAAAGGAGATATCGCGTGCAAAAGTCTACGGCTTATCGGTTGGCTGGTATATTCATAATGCCGCTGGTATGTATTTTGCTCGGACAGATTATCACGCTGCAAAGCACCCGGGACAGTTTCGTCTGGTTTTTCCGCAATACGGCAGCGGCAGGTTTTTTATATCTGTTTCTGCTGTCCTGTACCGCATTTCTATACGGCCTGACCGGCAGGCTTTGGATTTCCTCATTCGTGCCGGGTAGCTTGCTGCTGATTATAACAATCATCAGTTATTTTAAGACGGTTATTAACGGCACGCCGCTGATTTTGAACGATTTGACTCTGGCTCGCCGGTTTAAATATGTCGCGCAATTTGCAGCAGGACAGCTGCATCTTTCTTTCTGGCTGGTTGCCGCCATACTCTTGTTTCTCGGGGTGCACGGCTTCCTGTTCTTTCGGGAAAGGAAATCAAAAAAAGCCCGCAGGCTCAAAATTGCATGCTTGACTGCCGGCGCGCTGTATTTTTTTCTGTTTTTCTTTACGCCGCTGTTTAGCGGGATGGCTTTGAAAATCGCCAATCCGGAGGCCAGTCAAGAGGAGCAGGCAGCGTCGCTGGGCATTGCCATGAGCTTATACTGCGCGAAGCTGCAGGGAGACAATGAAGCGGACGTATATACCGAGGAAGACGTCGAGCTTATTCAAAGTCAGATTAAAGAGGAAACGGAGGCTGAAGCGTCCGCGGAACCGCCGATGACCCCGACCGTTATTTTTTTGATGTCCGAAAGCTTCTTTGACGTAACGGAACTGCCCGGGGTTGACTTTGAGGAAGATCCCGTTGCTAATTTCCATGCTTTGGAGCAAACATATACCTCCGGTAAATTTCTCAGCTCGACCTACTGCGGCGGCACCGCTTATGTGGAAATGGAGGTTTTAACCGGACTGTGCGGCTATCTCCTGAAGGAGAATGATACGCTGACGTCCCTTCCGGATTCATTGTACGGCAGATTGCCTGTAATCACGGATGTGTTCAAAAATTACGGATACAGCACTTTCTTTTTACACTCCTACACCAACAAGCTGTACAACAGAGAGGTCATCTATAACGAATTCGGCTTTGATTCGGTACTGTTTTCAGACAGTTTT
>DUPW01000102.1 GCA_012838125.1 Papillibacter sp. | reverse complement strand
CTACAACAACCGCCGCAGCAAGGCAAAGCTAAAGGGCCTGCCGCCTGCTCTTCACAGGCAACAAGCCCTCTCGGTTGCTTGACTTTTTCTCTTTTACATTTTGTCTAACTTTTTGGGGTCACTTCACATCCGGCAGCCTTTTCTTATTGACTTAATGCCGCTTCCCATTCCTCTTCCTTAAAGCCCACGAGGACAAACGTATCGGAGACGAGAATGGGGCGCTTTACGAGCATTCCGTCCGTTGAAAGCAGCGCGTACTGCTCCTCATCCGTCATACCCGGGAGCTTGTCTTTCATGCCCAGTTGCCGGTACGGGATGCCGCTTGTGTTCCAAAACCGCTTCAGGGGCAGCCCGCTTTTTTCATGCCACGCCCGAAGCTCCTCGGCGGACGGATTGTCGGTTTTGATGTCGCGTTCCTGATATGTAAGTCCGCGCTGATGAAGCCACTCTTTGGCTTTGCGGCAGGTAGAGCACCGCGGGTAACAGATAAACAGCATGGAAAGGGCCTCCTTCAAGGTGTTAGACCTTCAGCTCAAAGTCCACGTCAATGCCGAAATGGTCCCGCAGGGCGGCGCGAAGCTCATCCTGTGTGGAAAGGACCGTTTCTGTGACTTCGCCGTTTTTATGGGTGCGCATGACGTTGCCGGTAATGGAGATGCTGCCGTCCGGTCTGGTGATGTTGACCATGCGAACCATCTTAAAACCGGACATTTTGCTCTTGGACTGGTACTCGTTGAGAGCCAGAAAATCAATGGGGTCGTAGGGCGTTTCTGAGAACTGGAGAAGCCGCTCGGGGCCGTTTTCCGTCATGCGGCAGAGAACCGTATCGCCGGCTGATTTATCGAAGATGAAGCGCTGCCCGTCCGACATCTGTTCGGCGGGGTTGTCCAGCTCCAATGCGTCGTGGGGGGCCGGGCCGCCGAAACCCACGTCGGCGAAGTACCGCGTACCGTCGATGGTGATAATGGTGGCGCGGTGGGTTAGGGGCGTCAGCCTCCGCTTGGACATCCAGACGACGCGGACGGCCACGGGATAGCAGTCAAAACCGATGTCCTTCAGAAGCGTGTAAAACAGCGCGTTGAGCTCGAAGCAATAGCCACCGCGGCGGCGGGTGACGATTTTATCGAAAAGAGAAGCCGTGTCAAGGGGAACATCCACACCGGCGTCATAGACATCGAGGTTTTCAAAGGGGACATGGGTCAGCTGTGCACGTACGAGGGCGTTGAGGGTCTCCAGGTCCGGGCGTACAGGGCCCGTATAGCCGATGCGGCTTAAGTAGGCTTCCAGATTGGGCAGTGGAGCGTAAAAGGGTTCGAAATCGATCATGAAAGTCCTCCATATCTTTATTTATTTGCGCTTTCGCCCCTTGCCGAACCTTTCGGCGCGGCAGAGGTTGAAAGTTGTCGCCTTCGGCTGTATAATATCATATAGCTCTGACGGTATTGGGAGGTAATATATGCTGTTTAACCGCCGTATCGCGCCGTCCTGCGCCTACTGCCGCCACGGCAGTGCCATTGGAAACGGTGAAATCGCCTGCGTCAAGCGCGGCATCATGCTGGCGGGCGGATGGTGTAAGAAATTTTCGTACGATCCGATAAAACGCGAACCGGAACGTCTCGCCCCTCCCCCACCTGTTCTTCTGCCTGAGAAGGACGAAGAGGCATTTGTCCTCTAATTCAAACTACATAACTGACCTGTCACACGACCGTGCTCCACTTCGAGCACGGCGTATTTTTTTCCGGCGGCGCTTCCGGGGTTTACGACGAGAAGGCCGTCTTTTTCCATTAGAAGCGGCCGATGGGTATGCCCGAAGGCAAGAACGCGAGCTTCACTAAAGTGCGCGGCGTTGAGGGCGGCGTCCAGTGTCGTTTTCACACGGTAGCGGTGGCCGTGGGTGATGAAAAACCGAATATCCTTCACCGTAAACAAAGCCGTTTCAGGCTCCTTGGCGAACACATCGCAGTTGCCTCGGACGCTTTTAAGCGCGATTTCGGGAAAGGTCCGTAACACAGCGGTGCAGTCGGACGTATAATCTCCCAGATGGAGAACGAGGTCGGGTTTATGGTCTTGTATGGCGTCCAGCATGGGCTGGATGGCGCCGTGAGAGTCGGAAAATACGAGAATTTTCATCATGCAGGCTCCTTCGCTGTCCATTCACCACATTCAAAGTCGGGAATATACTGATTTAGGACCGCGCTGCCGGCATACAGGCCGGACAGGGCGCGCTTCGTGAAAGGATGGTCTCATGGATAAGGATTTTGAGAAGATGGCTCAGGAACTTATGAACTCACCGGCCGCTTCAAAGCTCTCCGGTAAAAAGAGCGAACTGGAGAAGCTCATGCACACGCCCGAGGGTAAAACAATACAGGGTATGCTCAGCGGACAGGAACAGAACATAATGCAGGCCGTCAGCCGCGGCGATATGGACGTCCTGAAAAGCACCGTCTCGAAAATACTCCAAACGCAGGAAGGCGCAAAGCTGGCCGAGCAGATTATGAAAATGATGAAGAAGTGATTCGCCCAATAAAACGCTGGGAGGTGCTCTATGAGCGAGCTAGAAGAAAGACTCAACCGGATTCTTTCATCGCCGGAGGATATGGAACGCATTATGGGAATTGCCCGTACAATCGCCGCATCGACCGGTGCCGGCGCGGATGCAAGTCCGAGTACGGAATCACCTTCCGGCAGCTCCACGCCCTCCGGCGGCCCTGACCTTTCATCGCTGACGGCGATGATTGGCAATATCGACCCGAGTATGTTTCGGCTTCTCAGTCGCGTCGTCACCGAAATGGGCGCGGGAGGGAGCGATAAGGCGGAGCTGTTTAACTCCATTAAACCCTACTTAAAAGAAGACAGGCGCGATAAGATTGACAAGGCCATCAGCATCGCTAAAATCGCCAAACTTGCGCGCGTGGCCTTCGCGGAATTCTCCGAAGGAGGCCTGTGATGTACAATCGCTATATCGGAAACACGGGCCGCGTTATTCGCATGGAGGATGCGCCCCCTCTGCAGCACAGGGGCGGCATACACCGCGCGGCGCCCGTCCCTCCGCCTCCGCCGCCGGAGGAAGCGCCCCCCCCTCCACCGCAGAAAGCGGCGAACAGGCCAAAAATGGGTAGCGGATGGCCCAGCAGCGGGATAAAAAGCATCACACCCAATACATACGCCTCGCCCATAAGCGGCGGCGGATTTCCTCTCTCCGGCCTTCTGAAAAATTTCTCAGGCGGACTGAAAGACGGCCACGGCTTCATAAGAGGGCTCTTTGATAATCTCCCCTTCGGGCTTGACCTGGGGGATATTCTCCTTTTGCTTTTACTGCTGTTCTTTTACATCGAAAGCGGCGACGAGGAATTTCTAATTATCCTCGCCTTCCTGGTTTTCAGTATCATTAAGGACGTAAAGTGATTCTTCCCGCTGACAAAGCGGGAAGAATCCTGTTTTCGTCAGCCGGCTGTGGGATTCGTTCCGTCCGGCAGCTTAAACAGGCCTTCCTCCGGAGCGGACAAGCTCAGATCCGAGGATTTCATCGAATAAACAAGGCGCTCATCGCTGTACTGCTCTGCTTCTATGAGCAGGCCGTTTATTGCGGAGATGTAGCATCGGGTTCTGTACCCCAGCTCCCCGTGCACGTAATCGACGAAAATGCACGTTTCGCCGTTGTGATGCTCCGTGCCGGCGTCTGTGATGGACTCCGGGTCGAGGGCGATGATGTCCTCATAGGTGAGCATCATCTGGTCTGCGTCGGCGGAGGCGGCGTCTGCCGTATAATACTCCTTATCCCCTTCGTACCAGATATAGCGGTCTTCCCCCGCCGTCAGGACAAAGCGCCGCCCGCCGGGGCCGGATATGGCGGCAAGGGCTGCATCCTCCCCCACGGCGCTTTGAACGGTAAAGGATGCGCTCCCCGTGCCGTAATAAAGCTCAATGTGGATGGTGCGGGAATACGCCTTCGGCCGCGTAAGAGAGGCGATGACCGCCTGAACGTTTTCCCGGGTGACGGCGACGGTTTGTCCCCCGCCTATAGGATCTTCTCCGGAACCGGGGTTCAGGGCCGCCTTATCCGGCAGCGTATACTGGACGTTCATACGATTAAAGCGCAACAAGACCATACCGAACACAAGGACAAGCACGATGAGTACCAGTCCTGAAAATGTGATAAACCGGAGTCTTCTTGCGCTCATAAGTTATCGCTCCCCGTCCCCTTCGTCCTTGGGGACGTCCTTCGTTTTGTCCTCCTCCTTTGCCTTTTTGGCGGGGCCGCCCTTGAGGAGGAATACACCCAAGAGCCCTGCCACGAAAACGGCGGCGAGGAAGATAATCGCCCGCATTTCACCGTTGGTGGTAATCACAACGGCTGACAGGCCTAAAATACCGCTGATGGCGTAGGCGATGGCCACGGCCTGTTTCTGGGAAAAGCCCATGTCAATCAGGCGGTGGTGAAAATGGCCTCTGTCCGGCCGCATGGGGTTTTTGCCCGTGAGGATGCGGCGGGTGAAGGCGAAAATCGTGTCAAACAGCGGCAGCCCCACAACGAGAAGGGGCACAACGAATGTGATAATTGCGTAAAACTTAAACAGGCCGATGATGGAGGCCGTGGCGAGTACGTAGCCGAGGAGCAGGGCTCCCGTATCCCCCATGAAGATTTTCGCTGGGTTGCGGTTGTACGGCAGGAAGCCCACGCAGGCGCCCGCCAGCGCCGCCATGAGAATGGCCACGCTTAAATCGGCCACCACGATGGAAATCACGAGCATCGTAAAGGAGGAAATTGCGGAAACGCCCGCGGCAAGGCCGTCCAGCCCGTCGATGAGATTGACGGAGTTTGTAATCGCAACAATCCATAAGACCGAGACGGGCACAGACAAAATACCGAAGGAGAGGTATTCGCTCGACCCCCAGAAAATCGGGTTGGAGATAATGTTGATGACGACGCCGTGATACACGGCAATCAGCGCCGCAATAATCTGGACGACGAATTTCACAAGTGCCGGCAGGGGCACGATATCGTCGATGACGCCGACGATGACCACCACCACGCAGCCGAGGAGAATTCCCTGCATCTCACGGTCAATGGTGCCGAAGAGGACGACGCTGAGAAGAAAGCCGAGGAATATCGCAAGCCCTCCCAGCCGCGGAATCGGCCGGGTATGGACGCGGCGCGCGTCGTTCGGGACGTCAATAGCGCCGACGCGCTCGGCAAAGGACTTCACCAGCGGCGTGGCCACGTAGCAGATAAGGAAAGCCGCCGCCAGGGCCAGTCCGATTTGAATAAAAACGTCGAATTCCATACTCTTATACCACCATGTTGGTCAAAATCGTGCCCTACTGGCGCTTCTTCGGCACAAATCCAACCTTTTTATACACCTTCGCGAGGGTTTTCGCCGCTCTGTGTCTCGCCCGCTGCGCCCCTTCGGCGCACACGTCTTCAAGATAGGCCTTGTCAGCGTAGATACGCCGAAACTCCTCCTGAAGGGGGCGCAGGAGTTCCACCGTCGCTTCGCCCACGGCCTTTTTAAAGTCGCCGTACCCTTTTCCGGCAAACTCCCGTTCAATCTCCTCAAAAGTGCGCCCCGTACAGACGGCGTAAATCTGCATGAGGTTGGAGATGCCGGGTTTTTCCTTCACGTCGTGGCGAACGACAGTGTCGGAGTCAGTGACGGCGCGCTTAAACGCCCGCATGATGTCCTCCGGCTTGTCGAGCAGGCAGATGCAACCACCGGGGTCCGACTCCGACTTGGACATCTTGCTGGTGGGGTTTTGCAGGCTCATGATGCGCGCGCCCACTTTCGGGATGAAAGGTTCGGGAATCGTGAATACGTCACCGTAGATGCCGTTAAAACGCATGGCAACGTCCCGTGTGAGTTCCACGTGCTGTTTCTGGTCGTCTCCCACGGGGACAAGGTCCGCCTGATAGAGGAGGATGTCCGCCGCCATGAGGACGGGATAGGTAAACAGGCCGGCGTTGATGTTGTCCGCGTTCTTAGCGGACTTATCCTTAAACTGCGTCATGCGGGACAGCTCCCCGAACATTGTGTAGCAGTTTAAGACCCACGCCAGCTCCGCGTGCTCCGTCACATGGCTTTGGATGAAAATAGTGTTTTTCTGCGGGTCGAGGCCGCAGGCGATATAGAGGGCGAGCTGCTCGAGAGTTCTTCTGCGCAGCGCGGCCGGTTCGTGGCGGACGGTGATAGTGTGCATGTCCGCCATCATGTAGTAACAGTTATAGGAGTCCGAAAGTTCCACCCAGTTTTTAATGGCGCCGATGTAGGAGCCGAGGGTCAACTCGCCGCTGGGCTTGATGCCGGAGAGGATTGATTTTTTCTCTTCCATTCCCTTCGCCTCTTTCCGCTATGATATCAGACCAAGCTCCCGCGCCAGCGCCTCAAAGGCCGGCATGGACCGCTCGATAGTCTCTTTCGCCACGCAGTAGGCGATGCGCACGTATCCGGGGTAGCCGAAGGAGGAACCCGGGACAATCAGGAGCCGGTGCTCCTTCGCCTTGTTGGAAAAGACCTTGTCGTCCCCTCCCGGGGCTTTTACCCACATGTAAAAGGCGCCCTGGGGCATGACCGCTTCGTATCCAAGGCGGCTGAGGCCTTCGTACAGGAGACGGCGGTTTATGTCGTAGGCGGCGATATTAGCCTTTTCCTCCAGACAGCGTGCCACCACCAGCTGCATAATCGACGGGGCGTTAATGAAGCCCTGCACGCGGGTGGCAATACCGGCGGCATCGAAAATGAGCTGGGAATCGTCCGCTTCCGAGGGAATCACAAGGTACCCGATGCGCTCGCCGGGGAGCGAGAGGGACTTCGACCAGGAGTAGCACACGATGGTGTTCGGATAAAACTTCGTGATATAAGGCACTTCTGCCCCGTCATACGCCAAGTCCCTGTAAGGCTCGTCTGAGATAATATAAATGGACGTGCCGTATTCCCGCTGTTTTTCAAGCAGGACATCCGCCATGGCGCGGATGGACTCCTCGGAGTAGATGACACCGGTCGGGTTATTCGGGGAGTTGACAAAAAGCGCCTTCGTTTTCGGCGTAATGGCCCGGCGCAGCGCTTCAGGGTCGGGCTGGAAATCCCCCGCGCGTGTCGGCGCGGTGACGAGGACGCCGTCGTAACTGCGAATGTAGTTTCCGTAATCGACGAAGTACGGCGGCATGACGATGACTTCGTCACCGGGGTTCAGGAGCGTTTTTAGCGCCACGTTCAGGCCGCCCGCCGCCCCGACGGTCATGACGATGTTTTTCATGGTAAAGGACGTGCCAAATCTTCTGTTAAGGGATTGGGCAACAGCATCCCGCACTGACTCGTACCCGGCGTTGGACATATATCCGTGTACGTAAAGTTCGTCCTCATTGTTTAAAATATCAAGAAAGGCCTGTTTGATTGCAGGCGGCGGCGGAAAGTTCGGGTTCCCGATGCTGAAATCGTAGACGTTTTCCTGCCCGAACTTTTTGGCCATAACCCTGCCTTCTTCAAACATGGCGCGGATGACACTGTTGTTCTGCACCAGCGCCTTCATTCTTTCGGAAATCATTTATCTCTCTCCCATCGACCGGTAGTTTTTCGCCTATTGTATCACAGAATCTAGCGTTTGTGCGAAGAAGTTGCAGCTGATTAGCGGTGGTATTCAAACTCTAAGCCGTAAATGCTCACGGTGTCGCCGTCCTGAACGCCGCGCTCTTCCAGCTTGTCGTATACGCCGTTCTGGCGGAGCATTTTATCGAAAAAGCCCAGGGATTCCGTATCAGAAAAGTTGACGTTGCTGACAAGGCGCTCCATCCACGGGCCTTCCACGACCCATGCCCCGTCCTCAAACGCGATTGTAATATCCTCCGGCGTCGCCTTTTCGTCCACCGGGACGTATTCCGGTTCGTAGACCACAATGGGCGGCAGGTGCTGCAGTTTCGTCGCCACGGCGTTTATCAGCTCCCGCACGCCCCTGTTCGTGGCGGCGGAGATTTCAAAAAACTCAAGGCCAAGTCCTTTAATATGGTCGCGCAGGCGCTGCATCGGCTCGTCGTCATACAAAAGGTCCACCTTATTGGCGGCGACGAGTTGCGGGCGGGAGGCCAGCTCCGGGCTGTACTCCGCCAGCTCTTTGTTTATCGTCTCAAAATCTTCAACGGGATCCCGCCCTTCGCTCCCCGCGGCGTCCACCACGTGGATGAGCAGGCGGCAGCGGTCTATATGGCGCAGAAACTCATGGCCCAGCCCCGCACCCTCCGAGGCGCCTTCGATGATACCCGGAATATCCGCCATCACGAAGGAGACGCCCTCCTCGATGAACACCACGCCGAGGTTGGGATGGAGCGTGGTGAAGTGGTAGTCGGCGATTTTCGGGTTGGCCTTTGAAACGACAGACAGGAGCGTGGACTTCCCCACGTTGGGGAAACCGATGAGGCCCACATCGGCAAGGAGCTTCAGCTCTAGCACCACTTCCCTCTCCTCACCCGTCAAGCCGCTTTTGGCAAAGTTCGGAGCCTGACGGGTGGGCGTGGCAAAACGCTTATTGCCCCAGCCGCCGGCGCCGCCCCGGGCGAGGACGAAGCGGTCCACCCCCGTCATGTCCTTGATGATGGCGTTCGTCTCCTTGTCCCGGACGATTGTTCCATCCGGCACTTTGATGATGAGAGGCGCGCCGTCCCGCCCCGTGCAGTTGCGGGGGCCGCCGTCGGCGCCGTTTTTGGCGGTGTATTTCGTTTTGTAGCGGAAGTCCATGAGGGTGGACATATTGTGGTCGGTGACGAGGACCACGTCCCCGCCCCGTCCGCCGTCTCCCCCGTCCGGTCCGCCGGCCGGAACGTATTTCGCCCGGTGGAAGGAAACGCAACCGTTTCCGCCTGAGCCGGCCTTCACTCTTATAACTGCTTTATCAACAAACATAGCGACTCCCCGTTTAGTGTAGTCTTTCTCTAAAGTGTAACCCCCTTGACAAGGGTTTTATCCCGTGCCAGGTGCCCTGTCTACGGCTGATGCGCCGAGTTATAGTTGAGCACGCTGTACAACACCTTCGCCATCTGCGCCCGGGTCATCCCCGATTTCGGCATGACGGCGCCGCCGGCTCCGGACACGATGCCCATTTTCACAAGGGTGGCCGTGGGCACAACGGCATAATCAGCGATGGACTGTGCGTCTGAAAACAGGGCAAGGTCCGCCTGGCTGCCCTCTGTTTTCGGCATAGAAAACACATCAAAGGCGCGGTGGACAAGGGTAAAGGCCTGCTCGCGGGTGAGGGTTCCGGTGGGGTTAAAAAGCCCGTCCCCCGTTCCCAGGGCAATGCCCGCCTGTTCGGCCCATGCGATGGCGGCGGCGTAGTAAGCCTCCGGCGCCACGTCCGTAAAGGAGCTCATCCCCTCCACCTGTGGCGCACCTGCGGCGCGGTGGAGCATGAGGACGAAGTCGGCGCGGATTATCGTGTTTTCCGAGCCAAAGAGCGTGTCCGTTTGGCCCTTCACGATGCCGGCGGCATGAAGCGCCCGGATGAAATCGCGGCCCCAGTGGCCGGCTGCGTCGTCAAAGCCGGTAATGAACACGTCAATCGTCACCATCGCGCTGCCGGCCTGAACCGTCACCGCACCATTTAGCCCGCTTGTGGCTGTTTCGGAGACCGTTACAACGCCGTCTTCGGAGACGCTCAGCCAGGACTGCGCCTCCTCCGATACGCTGTACGTAAAGTTGTTCGGCGCGGCCACAACGTTTTTGCCGTAATACGTTGCCCGGGGCACGATTCTGACGCTGTCCCCGGCCCAGAGGGTAAGGCTCTTTAAGGTGCCCACGCCGCCTTCAAGTTTGACGGAAAGCTCCGTCGGCCTTTCAATGATGAAAAAAGAGCCCGTTCCGGAAGCCCCCGTAGAGGGGGAGCTGAAGGAGAGCCGGTCCGTCCCCTTTTTGGGACCGGCTTTGTACATACCGTTTTCAACGGTGCCGTAACCGGTAGTGGAGGAGGCGAAAACGTCCTCCGGTGCCGTAACGGGCTTGTATCCGGCATCCTGCGCCGTGTAGTTGAGTGCAAGCGTTGCGCCGGTAAGGAGAACGGCGCCTTCGTCAAGGAGCGTCAGGTGCTTTGGGTACCCGTCCGGCTTTTTATCTGTCACAAAGAGCAGATAGGAGCCGCACTTGCGGGGCGCACCGTCAGAGGGGGCGTTGATGACTTTCTGCATCCCCGTCGTCGGGACGCGGATGCTCATGACGGAAGAGCCGCCCCCGTCGAGGTTTATGGCGTCAATACAGCCCTGCGCCAAAAGCTCGTCGGCTAAGTCTTTGAGCTTCAGCCCCGAGGATACGGAATTGTTCCGCCCGTCCATAACGTATGTCACGATGGTGCCGTCGGCCTTAATGCCGAAAGCCGTGCGCGGGTGCGCGGCGAGGATGTCCTTATCCCATTGGGTCTGGTCGGTGATGGCGCCGTTTTCGATGAGAATGTCACCGCCGCCCGAAGCCCACTGAGCCGTGGCGAGACGCTCGTCACTGCACACCGTCTCAAGGAGCACCCGGTCGCCTAAGCTGAATTTGCTCAGCTCCCCTGCCCGGGACGAAATGGAGGACGCCGACAGGACAAGGTATTCGTCTCCGATGGGAAAGTCCCCCGGCGCCTCGGTGATTTCCGCCACCTCAAGGAGCATGGTGCCGTGAAGCTTCGGCGTTCCCTCAAGGATTTCAAAACGCACGAAACAGCCGCCCGTGGGCGTGCGGGTGGAGACGGTGGAAAAGGCTGAACTGAATATGTAAAGCCCGCCCGTGTCGGTGCGGTACTTGTTGAAGTGGTCCACCGTGACGCTCTGGCCCATGACTTCGTAATTTTCGCCGCCTCCGAGGTTCGTAAGGGTCATACTCACCGACGGCGAGCGCGCAATGTGGATTTCACCCGTATCTAAAACCGCAACAGCATTCCGACCGGACGGACTTGACTTATACACGCCGTTTTCAACCACGAGCCCCAGCGGAACACCGTTTTGCATCGAGTAGAAATCGCTGTTGACGGCGGCGATAACATTCAGCCCCAGACTCTCCGCATGGGCGAGAATCTGGTCGATGGTGAGTCCGCCGTAAATCGTGTCCCCGCCGAGGAAGAGGGGGTGTACGTCCCCGTTGCCGAGGATTTTCAGCGTGTGGCTCTCCTGCCGGCCCATAGCGGAGGAGTGGGATATCGTGTGGACGTATTCAAAATTGTCAGCCAGTTTCCGGCTGTTTTTGTATACGGCGGGGCCGGCTCCCACAGCGCCGGCCGGAAGTATCAGAGCGCCGGCGAGCAGCACGGAGCAGGCCGAGCGGGCCGCGCCCTTCAAAAAGGACCAAGCGCCGCGCAGCGCCCGTCCTCTCATCTTTTGTTTCATATATGTACCTCATTTTCCATGAATAAGACATAAGTGCATTATAGTCAAATTTTAGACGGTTTTCAACAACACAATCTCGTGCACAGGCGCGGAAACTCCCTCCTTACATGGTAGAACTTGTTGAAATGATGGAATAATTAGAGTAAAATACTTTGAATGCGAAATGTCCCATCTTTTCCCGGAGTCTTTAAGACGCTGAAGGCTTCCTCTTCGTTCCGTGTTTTCCGCGCTTTTGGAACATCCACCAGAAATTAACGTCTCAACGTCAGGTTATATAAAGGAGATTTGCCCATGCAGAGAATCTTGGCTTCAAGTCTCATCGCCAGGGCGTTTTCCGCCTTTTTCGGATTTTTAGGCCAAAAATGGCGGGAGAGCCTTCTCATAACGCGCTACCTCAGGCCAAACGAGGAAAAAATGCGCCTCGATTCCCATCTGTTTTCACGCCCCTTTGCCGCCATGCGGCGCGGTCTGTGCGCTTTCTTTGACAAAACGGGCCTTAGCCGTGCAATGGCGAGCAGCATCTTCCGCCAGCCCTTTCTCTGGTGTCTCATTGCGGCGTTCATTGCGCCCTTCGTCCCCACGGTTGTTCTTATCTGCCTGTGCCTCGTGGGACTGGTGACCCTTCTGGCGCGGTTTGGCACGATGCCGCAGCTTCGCCTTAACTACTGGCCTGTCAATAAGTTTCTGCTCCTTTACATGGCGGCGTACATTGCCGCCACCTTTACGAGCGTCACGATATCGGGCAGCTTGTTTACGGGGCTTCTGGCCGTTCTTTTGGCGTCCTTTTCCATTGTGTTTGACAACGCCGTGGAGTCGAAGCGGCAGTGCGACCTTGTGATTCGGATTCTTGTATTCTCCGGCACGGTTGTAGCCATTTATGGGCTCTATCAGTACGTGTTCTACTCCCCTACGTCCCTCGGTGCGTGGATTGACAGTGACATGTTCACCGGCATCACCCGCCGCGTTTACTCCACACTGGAAAACCCCAACGTTCTTTCGGAGTACCTGCTCCTTGTCATCCCCTTCGCCGCCGCCCTCGTGCTGGTTTCAAAAAAGCTCTGGCACCGGGCGGGCTTTGCCGCCTGCCTGCTGGCGATGGTGCTGTGCCTGCTTGTCACGTATTCCCGGGGCGGATATCTGGGGCTTTTGTGTGCCGTTGCGGTATTTCTCGTGCTCATGGACGCCCGTTTTATCCTGCTGGGTATCGTGGGACTTGTTGCCCTGTACTTCGTCCTGCCCGCATCCATTATTGAGCGTTTCACAAGCATCGGGAACATGTCGGACAGTTCCACCTCTTACCGCGTGTATATCTGGCTGGGGACACTGGCGATGCTGCGGGACTACTGGCTGCCGGGCGTCGGCCCCGGTATGGCCGCCTTTAACCTCGTCTATCCGGCCTATAGCTTCAACACCGTCAAAGCACCCCATTCCCACAACCTCTTTTTGCAGACAGTGTGCGACGCCGGCATCACGGGCTTCGTCCTCTTTATTCTCATGCTTCTGAGCTTCTTCCGCTCAACTCTCTCTGCCCTCGCCCACGAAAAGGATAGGACAAGCCGTATTCTGCAGATTGCCTGCGTCTCGTCAGCAACGGGATTTCTCGTCCAGTCCATGACGGACTATACCTTTTACAATCACCGCGTCACGCTCGTATTCTGGATTGTTCTCGCATTAAGCTCGGTGCTGTCACGGCGAAGCCATCTTAAGGAGGGTCATCCGATTTGGTCAAAGTTTTAAACATCATCAGCGACGCGAACATCGGCGGAGCCGGTCGCGTCCTGCTCAACTACATCCGCCATTCCGACCGCACCGCCTTTGAGACCATCGTCTGCCTGCCACAGGGCAGCCTGCTCTCACCTGCGCTAAAGGAACTGGGCACCGAGGTTGTTGAAGCGCCCATTACGCCGGACAAGTCCTTCTCCCCCGGCGATGTGCGCGCTCTGCACCGCGTGATAAAGGAGATAAAGCCTGACCTTGTGCATACTCACGGGTCTCTCTCCGGCAGAATCGCCGGGCGGCTTGCACGGGTGCCGGTTATCTACACGCGCCACTCCGTCTTCCCCGTTAGCCCACGGCTGAAAAAAGGCCCCGGCCGCGCCGTAAACAAGTGGCTGAATGAGTCTCTCGCCGACGGCATTATCGCCGTCAGCCCCGCCGCGAAGGCAAACCTTGTGGAGATGGGCATTTCGCCGGAGCGGATTGACATCGTCATGAACGGCGTGGAGGCCATCCCGCGCAAATCTCCCGAAGAGTGCGCCGCCTTTCGCAACAAACACGGGATTCGTCCCGATGATTTCGTCCTCGGCATCCTCGCCCGCATCGAGCCATACAAGGGACACGCCGATATCCTGCAAGCGCTCAAAATCCTGCGGGACGAAGGCCGGGCAGTGAAACTCCTCATAGCCGGCGCCGGCACCTGCGAGGAGGAAATCCGCCAGCTGACTGCGTCTCTCGGGCTAGAGAGCGACGTGGTGTTTCTCGGTTTCGTGCAGGATGTCGCCTCCGTCCTCAGCGTGCTTGATGTTCAGCTCAACGCCTCCTGGGGCACGGAGGCCACGAGCCTGTCTCTCCTAGAGGGCATGAGCATCGGCCTGCCCGCCCTTGTCAGCAACTACGGCGGCAATCCGTACCTCATTCACGACGGGATTAACGGCCTCGTCTTTCCCGCCCGGGACGTGAGCGCTCTGGCTGCCGCCGTAAGACGGTGCATGGACGACCGGGAGATGCTGGAAAAACTCGGGCGCGGCGCTTTTGAGGACTGGTCCGCCCGCCTCACCGCGAAAATCTTCGCCGAAAACACGGAAAACGTGTACAGACACGTTTTGAAGGGAGCAATAAGATGAGCAGCAAGAACCAAGGGTTTCGCTGGAAGCTGAACGTGTTTGACGTGATTATCATGGCCGTCGTCCTTGTGGCGGCCGCCGCGCTGATTATCGTCTGGCGCAACTCAGGCCGAAGCAACATCTCTGTAATGGAGTCCCGCCCCGTTCGCTACAGAATTGAAATCAACGGCATGGTGCCGGACAGCGCCATCGCCATCGAATCGGGGGACCTCATTTACGACAGCGTGAAGAAATACGCCCTGGGCACGGTGCAGGACGTCACCCTCGAGCCTGCGCGGCGCCTGTCCAAGGACATGGAAACGGGCCGCACCATTCTCGCAGAAATCCCCGACCGTCTGACCGCCGTTATTGACGTGGTGTGCGACTGCTACGACAGTGAATCCACCGTCTCCACCACCAGCGGGTACACGTTGCGGGTCGGGCAGAACGTCTTTGTGGCCGGTCCGGGATACGCGGGTTCGGGCTATATCGTCTCAATTTTGAGGGAGGATGTGGAATCGTGAAACGGATTATTGACCAAAACGGCCGCCTGTTCGGCAAAATCAGCATCATTGACATCCTCTTTATCCTCGTCGTCGCGGCCGTCTGCGCGGCGTTCTACGTGAAGTTTAACGTGCTGGATGTGACGAGCAAAGCCGTGGACACCGTCCCCGTCACGTATAGCATCACGATTTCCGGCGTGCGGGACTATACCGTAAACAGCCTTCAGGTGGGCGATCTTCTCTACGATAACGACAACTCCGGCGGCCAGCCCGTTGGGAAAATCACGTATATATCCGTGCAGGACGCTGTGCGTACCGTTGAGAAAACGGATGGTACCATCGTAAACGGCCCCGTGGAGGGCTGCTATGACGTCACCCTCACCCTCATAGCCGAAGGCATCGTCAGCGGCGGGCGGTATCTCGTAAACAGAACGTACGACATTAACATGAACTCCGAGCGCATCTTCAACACGAAGTATGCCGTCTTCACCGCCACCATAACAGGAGTGTCCTCATGAAGGTTCTCATCACTGCGATGAGCCTTGATATCGGCGGCGCGGAGACCCATATCGTGGAGCTGGCCTCCGAACTGACGCGCCGGGGCGACGAAGTCGTCATCGCCTCCGCCGGCGGCGTGTATGTGAAGGACATTGAAGAGCGCGGCATCCGCCACTTTGCCGTCCCCATGGACAGGCGCAGTATAGGCTGTATGCTCCGCTCCCTCAGGCTTCTTCGGCAGATTATCCGCAAGGAAAAGCCCGATGTGGTACACGCCCACGCCCGGATTCCGGCGTTCCTCTGCGGTCTGCTGCGCCCCTTTATGAGGTTTCCCCTCGTCACAACCGCCCACGCCGTTTTTCAAACGGGCCTGGGCTTTCGGCTTCTGTCCAACTGGGGGCAGAAGACCATTGCGGTTTCAGAGGACATTCGGCGCTATCTGATGGAAAACTACAACGTCAAAGACCGCAATATTACCGCCACCATAAACGGCATCGACACAAGCAAGTTTGCCCCCGCCGAAAACGGCGGGGTGATGCGTAAAACCCTGGGCCTTCCCCCTGATGGTTTCGTCATTGGCCACATCAGCCGCTTAGACGACAACACAACCCTCGTGGCGGAAACCCTCATCGACCTTGCACCACAGCTGGATGAAGCCCTTGGAGGCGCCTGTGTGCTCATCACAGGCGGCGGGCAGCATTTTGACGCGCTTTACAAGAAGGCCAAAGCCATCAATGATGCCGCCGGTCGGGACCTTGTGGTCATGACGGGGGCACGGACCGATATCAGCGACGTTTTGCAGGCCGTTGACCTGTTCGTGGGCGTATCCCGTGCCGCGCTGGAGGCCATGGCCGCCGAAAATCCCGTTGTTCTGGCGGGTTTTGAAGGCCGCCTAGGTCTGTTTACGCCGGAGATCCTCAAACCGGCGCAGGAGAGCAACTTCTGCTGCCGTGGCCACGATCAGCCGACGGCGAAGACGCTCTTTGACGACATCGTTAAGGCCTTTAAAGAGCGCACCGACGCAGAGCGCAAAGAGCTTGGCAGATTCGGCCGTGCCATTGTGGAGCGTGAATACTCCGTCGCCCGTATGACGGACGACTGCCGCCGCGTCTACGACAGTGTGCGCCGCTATCCACACAACGTGGTGCTGCTGGGCTACTACGGGTTCGGCAACGCCGGCGATGAGGCGATTTTGCAGTCCATTTACACGAATATCACAGAGGCGGACGGCGACGTCGGCGTCACGGCCCTGTCCATTGACCCTGCCGCAACGGCGGAGCGCTACGGCTGCCGGGCGGCGGACCGCTTCTCCCCTATTAGCGTCTTCCGGGCGCTGCTTTTTAGCGATGCCCTCGTTCTCGGCGGCGGGAGCCTTCTGCAGGACCTCACCTCCACGCGCTCGCTTATCTATTACCTTACGATAATCCGCTTTGCGGAGCTGTTCGGGAAGAAAATCATGGTCTACGCAAACGGCATCGGCCCCATTAGTCGCCCCTTCAACCGCCGCCTCGTGCGCCGGATTCTCGGGCGGGCTGACATCATCACCCTGCGGGATGCCGCCTCTGCCGAGGAGCTTCGGAAGATGGGTGTAGAGCGCGATGACCTGCGCGTTACGGCTGACCCTGTTTTCACGCTCCGCCGCCATGATATGAAGGCCGCCCGTCGGCTGCTTGATACCTGTGGCATTGCGGAAGGGCGCGAATTTATTTGCGTGAGTGTCCGTAACTGGCACCGGGCAGAAAATCTCGAGGAGAACATCGCCCGGCTGTGCGACGGGATTTACAGTAAGTGCGGCGTTGACATTCTGTTTCTCCCCATGCACAAGCCGCAGGATTTAAATTTCAGCCGCCGCGTGACGGAGAAGATGCAAAGCCCCGCCTTCCTGCTGGACACCCCCTGCTCCGCAGAAGAAATGCTTGGGGTGATAGCCCAAAGCCGATTTTCTGTGGCCATGCGGCTGCACGCGCTTGTCTTCTCTGCCTGCGTGCACGTCCCCTTCGCCGGCATTGTGTATGATCCGAAGGTGGAGGCTTACTTAAAGGCCTTTGAGATGCCCGCGGCAGGCCTTGCGGAAAACCTTGACCCCGATGCGGCGCTTCAAACGGCCGTTTACGTCAGCGAAAACCGAGAGGAGCTTTCCCGCAAGGTCGCGGAATCTGCCGCCGCCTTCGAGGAGAGAGCGAGGGAGGACACCCGCCTTCTTATCACCCTTCTCAAATCCCCGAAAGTTCGCAGGAAAAAAAAATGAGGGAGCCGTCACGCTCCCTCATTTTTTATTGTTCTGGTTTCCCGCTTAAAATCTATTTCTTATTAGCTGGTTTTGCTGCAAAAATAAGCTTTGTCTTATAACATGGTTGCTGCAGTAAAAAACAGGGTGAATGTGTGTTGCACCCTGTTTTCGTTTTATCTGAGTCTCTCCGCAATCGCGTCGATGAATTCTTCACTCGTCACAGCCTTGGCGTTAAACTCTGGCTCGGTAAGACCTGCAAGGTCACCGGTCATGATGCCGGAGGCAAGAGTGTCAAAACAGGCCTTCTCAAGGCGATTGGCGAAATCGACGAGGTCTGCCAGTCCGTCCAGCTCGCCGCGCTTTTTCAGTGCGCCGGACCAGGCGAAAATCGTCGCAACGGGGTTGGTGGAGGTCTTCTCCCCCTTGAGGTAGCGGTAGTAATGGCGCGTCACGGTGCCGTGGGCGGCTTCGTATTCGAACTTGCCGTCCGGCGAGACGAGCACACTCGTCATCATGGCAAGAGAGCCGAAGGCGGTGGAGACCATGTCGCTCATCACGTCGCCGTCGTAGTTCTTACAGGCCCAGATAAACCCGCCTTTGGAGCGAATCACGCGGGCCACGGCGTCGTCAATGAGCGTGTAGAAGTAGGAAATGCCCTGCTTCTCAAATTCGTCTTTGAACGCTTCAAATTCCTCGTCGAAAATCTCCTTAAAACGCCCGTCGTACACTTTGGAAATGGTGTCCTTCGTGGAAAACCACAGGTCCTGACGCAAGGAGACGGCGTAATTTAAGCAGGCCCGGGCAAAGCTGCGGATGGAGACTTCAGTGTTGTGCATCGCCTGAAACACCGCTGGCCCCTTCACGGACTGGACGGAGAGGGTCTCCACATTACCGCTTTCACTGGTAAATGTGAGGGTGGCCTCGCCGGGCTCTGAGTTGTTCATCTCCACCGCCTTGTAAACGTCCCCGTAGGCGTGGCGGGCGATGGTAATGGGTTTTTCCCATGACCGCACAGCAGGTTTAATGGAGTCTATCATAATGGGTGTGCGGAAGACGGTTCCGTCTAAAATGGCGCGAATGGTGGCGTTCGGGGATTTCCACATTTCCGTCAGTTCTGGATACTCCTCCATTCGCTGGCGGTTTGGCGTAATCGTGGCGCATTTGACGGCGACGCCAAGGCGCTTTGTTGCCTCTGCCGCCTCTACCGTCACCTTATCCTGCGTGGCGTTGCGGTGAAGCAGGCCGAGGTCGTAATATTCCGTTTTCAGGTCGACGAAGGGGAAAATGAGCTTTTCCTTAATCATCGCCCAGAGGATGCGGGTCATTTCGTCGCCGTCCATCTCCACGAGCGGCGTTTTCATTTGAATTTTAGCCATGGGACAGGCCCCTTTCTCTCTGTTTTGCGTCTATTTCCCGTAACCTGCCGCGTAATAGTTCATTAGGCAGCCTTCCGTGAGGATAAGGCGGTCCTCCGACCCAAGGCCCTTGCAATAGAGGGTAATGTCGCGGACGCCGGAGTTTGTGATGACCTTTGCGGCAAAGGTCTCGGCGCCGTCAAGAAGCGCCTTGCGAAGGCCGGGGATGTAAATCCAGTCGCCGCTGTCGTAGTCGAAGGCTTCGTCCCGGTCAATGGTAAAGGGAACGAGTCCCCAGTTAATGCAGTTGGAGCGGTAGCGCTTCGTGGCAAATTCGTAGCAGACGTTTGCCCATCCGCCCAGAACCTTCTGGCAGGAGGCCGCCTGCTCTCGGGCGCTGCCGTCCCCCGGTTTCTTAGCGAAAATGACAGAACCCACAGAGGTGCGGGCGGCGTCTCCGTCCACCTGCTGAAGGACGTCCAGAACCTCCTGTGGCACGTTTCCTTCCCGCCGTGCCTCTTCCAGCGCACGGACGGCCTTGCTCAGCCCGACGTATTCAGGCACACGGCGCGACAGGGTAAATTCCGACAGCGCAAGAGGGTTAGAGCGGTAAGAGGAAGTCTCGCCCGACGGAATCAACTCGTCCGTCGTGGTGACCTCGTCACGAATGACGGCGCACAGGCGCACAAGAAGGTCCTCCTCCATCTTTGGCATCGTCGGCCAGTCAGTGATGTTCGGGCCCATACGAAGCTCCACGCTCGGGTCGGCCTTGCCGAAGCCGTTGTAGACGCGTTTTTCGTAAATGGAAGGCGTGTAGTTGTATTTCCGCGGAGTGACGGTGTATTCGATATCCGTGGCCGCAGTGAGGACGCCGCCGTTTGCCGCCGTTGCGGCAATGCTGCGGGCGTCCATGAGGGCAACGGACGCAATCTGCCCGCCGGAGGGCTTGGAGCCTTCGCGGT
This sequence comes from Papillibacter sp., assembly GCA_012838125.1. Classification (GTDB taxonomy): domain Bacteria; phylum Bacillota; class Clostridia; order Oscillospirales; family Oscillospiraceae; genus Sporobacter. The sequence continues at coordinate 1,307 of DUPW01000102.1, read as the reverse complement.
TGGCAAAGTTTCTCGTGGCATGGCGAATGGACAGGGTGTTGTGGGCCGGTGTATCTCCCGCGCCGAAGCAGGGGCCGCAAAACGCCGATTTCACAAGGGCGCCCGCCTCCATAAGGTCTGCCGAGAGTCCGTCTTTCGTCATGGCCAGGGCAATTGGCGCGGAGGACGGGTACACGGACAGGTCAAAATACCCGTCTCCGATGGACTTGCCCCGCAGGATATCCGCCGCCTCGGCGATGTTCTCGTACATGCCGCCGGCACAGCCGACGATAACACCCTGCTCCACAACGATTTGTCCCTTCTCGTTGATGTTGCGACGCAGGTCCATCTTCACGCGGCCGCCCAGTTCCTCGTTGCAGGCCGCTTCAATCTCCGCAAATATGCGCTCAGGCTCTTGTTGCAGTTCGTGGATGGTGTACACCTTCGACGGATGGAAGGGCAGCGCAATCATAGACTGCATTTCGTCAAGGTTAATCGTCACCATGGCGTCGTAATAGGCGCCCTCTTCAATCGAAAACTGCTTATACTCCGCGGGGCGGCCGATGTTTTCGTAGTACTCACGCACCGTCTCGTCCGTCTCCCATATTGAGGTGAGGCAGCTTGTCTCCGTGGTCATCACGTCCACGCCGATGCGAAAGTCCATGGAGAGGTTTTTCACGCCGGGTCCGGCAAACTCTAAAACTTTGTTCTTGACGAATCCGTTGGGGAACGTCTCCCCGATGAGGGCGAGTGCCACATCGTGGGGGCCGATGCCGTGGGGCACGTCACCTTCAAGCCATACCAATACGACTTCGGGCGCGTCCACGTCGTATGTATTGCCCAAAAGCTGTTTCGCCAGCTCGCCGCCCCCTTCACCGACACCCATGGTCCCGTAACAGCCGTAGCGGGTGTGGGAGTCGGAGCCGAGAATCATCTTTCCGCACCCACAGAGGGCCTCCCGGGCGTACTGGTGGATGACGGCCTGATTGGGGGGAACGTAGATGCCTCCGTACTTCTTTGCGGCGGAGAGGCCAAAAGCGTGGTCGTCCTCGTTGATTGTGCCGCCAACGGCGCAGAGGCTGTTGTGGCAGTTTGTCAGGGCGTAAGGAATGGGAAACTCCTTCATTCCGGAGGCCCGCGCCGTCTGTATGATGCCGACGTAGGTGATATCGTGGGAAACGAGTGCGTCAAATCCAATGCGCATTTTCGCAGGATTTGAGGAGCGGTCGTGTGCTCTCATGATTTTATACGCGATGGTTTTCTCTCGTGCGGCCACCTTATCCTCAGGCGCACGCTCCGCCGGAACGGGCCGGCCGCCTTTGATGATG
>DUPW01000101.1 GCA_012838125.1 Papillibacter sp. | reverse complement strand
GAGTGCCTTATCTCCATGCCAACGGGGCGGGCGGGGGGGACAAAGCGTCCCCTTTCAAAGACCGCGTATCTCTTTTGGGGCGCGGCCTTTTCGTCTGGAAATCTCTGTGATATAGTAACGGATAAGAGGAAACGCAGAAAAGGGAGATTTAGTATGATTGAGTTGTTTGCAAGCGACAGCGCCGCCGGTGCGCGCCGGCAGGGGCTTGTCATGGCGGATGAAAAGTACGGGGAGGTGGAGGGGATTCTCTCCCTCACGCTCGACCTCGACGTGGGGGATCTCACCACCGCAGGGCGGGATACGGACGGGCGCCTTCCGGACCTTGCGAATCTGTACAGTCATTTCCCCGGGGTGCCGGAGATTATCGCGCGCCTCAATCGCCACGCCATGGACAAGCTCCTTCAGGCGGCCGAGGCGGGCAAAACCATTCGCTTCTGGGCCTGCGAAACAGACCCTTCCGAGATGTGCACGCTGTATTTCCTCTGCCATCTTCTTGAGGAGACGAAGGCGGAGCTGCGGGTTGTGCGGGTTGTGAAAGAGATTCTGAAGGGGCAAAAGGTCGTCCGCTACCGCAGCACGGGGGAGATTGCACCGGAGGATTTCCACCTGTTCCTCAGGGAGGAGGAGACGCTCCCGCCCCTAAAGCGGGCGCTGTACGCCGCGATGTGGGAGGAGCAGGTGAACATGAATGCGCCGCTGCGGGCCTGCATCAACGGGCGCGTGGTGGGCGTCCCGGCGGATTTTTACGACTTTGCCATAAGGACCTGTCTGCCGGAGGGGGAGTTTAAGGCCGCGGTGCTCATCGGAATGGTGCTCAAGCAGATTTCCGGGGTGAGCGACGCGTGGATTTACCGGCGTATTTTGCACTTAACGGAGGCGGGGGAGCTTGAGAGAGTCTCCGGCCCGCAAAATGGGGTGCCTTATTCGGACGTCTACACCGTGGTTAAATAAGCAAAAAGAGCCTTTAAATGTGTAAAGAGGGGATGACGGATGAGGATTCGTCGGCTTTCGAAATGCAAAAAAGCGCCGACCTGCGCCCCGATGAAGTATTCGGAAGAGGAAGGCCCATAGCCTAACGCGGCAAATAAAACATCCGGGCAGCTTCGGTGGAGCTGCCCGGATGAAGGTTTTTATTAAGCTTATGCCTCGGGGGGCTTGACGAGGACAACGAGCATCTGCGTGGATGTCGTGCCGTTGTTGACGATGGATTTATTCGTGTTCGGGCCGCAGTGGAAGGAGTCGCCGGCGTAGAGGGTCGTCTTAATTTCGTTCGGCGTGCCCACTTCGCACTCGAGGTACATCTGGCCTTCGATGATGTAGTAGATGGACTCTTTGTCGTTGGAGTGATACTCACAGCCGCCGCCGGGCAGGAAGTGAGACAGGCCCATAGTGACGATTCCGGAGTTTACGTCCTGCGGGTCGTGCAGGCGCGTGGTACGGACATCGAAGTGGCCGGGTGCGGTGTATGTATAGGCCTCGTTTTTGCGTGTGATTTTGTAGCTCATGCAAGTCGTCCCTTTCGTTTTAAGATATCATGAACGGGCCGTCGCCCGTATTCATCGGATATCGCGGTGAAGGTGCCAGCACCTTACCATATAAACAATATTAGCACTTCACTTTATAAAGTTCAACCCTGAAACGCTTTTGTTTCAGTCGCTTTCGGGCGAAAAAAGCCCGGAAAGGCGTGTGTAATCCTCGGGCGTGTTAATGTTGAGAAGGAGTTTGTCGCTCCAGAGGTTTCCAAACATTTCCGGTGTCACAATACGTGTTTTCGCCTTAGAAAACAGCGAGGAGAGCCGAAATTCGCCGTTGTTGAGCGCTTCTTCAACGTACGGGAGGACTGTTTTTGCGTAGTATGCAAAGAGGGGCTCGGGCCGCCCGCTCTCTCCTGCGGCGGCGGCGATGTCATATCCCGCGGCAAGTTCCATCACGCACAGGGCGGCCCGGGGGTCGGAAAAAGGCATATCGCCGGCCACGAGAAAAACGCCGTCGTCCCCCGTTGTGTGAAGGGCTGCATGCAGGCCGGACATGGGCCCGCAGCCGGGGATAAGGTCGGTAAGGCGCGGGGCAGCAAGCTCCGGGTACTTGCCCCCGTCGGCGAGGCTGAGCCAGACGGTGTCAAAATACGCGGAAAAGCGCTCGAGCGCAGCCTGTGGGAAGGTCTTTCCCCGATAGAAAAGCGTCATTTTATCTTTTCCCATGCGCCGGCTCTGCCCGCCGGCGAGTATTACGGCTGTACTCATGTTCGTCCTCCGAAGGCGGTTCTTAAATATTTTAAATTTTACCACATTTTCACTGCCGCGCAAAGGGGGATTTAGCCCTTATCGTTTTGGCTGTGCGGGTTGACTTTAGGACATGGGTGGTATATTATTTTTAAGGTTAAGATTAAATGAAACCGCAATTTCATCCGTTTTGTGATTTCTATCCGTTATAACGGGTAAGGAGGATAAATTATCATGAAGGAAGTATACTTAGTAAGCTGCTGCAGAACGGCCATCGGCAACTTCGGCGGAACGCTGAAGGACGTCCCCGCGGCCAAGCTCGGCGCCCTCGTGGCGAAAGAGGCGTTAGAGCGCGCCGGCATTACCGGGGATAAATTAGACGAAGTCATGTTCGGCTGCATCCTCACGGCCGGCCTGGGCCAGAACGTGGCCCGTCAGGTGGCCATCGGCGCCGGAATCCCGCACGAAGTGCCGGCGTACACAGTGGGTATGGTCTGCGGTTCGGGCATGAAGAGCGTCATTGAAGCCGCCCGCGCCATCATGTCAGGGGACGCCGACGTCATTCTCGCCGGCGGTACGGAGAACATGTCCGCCGCCCCCTACGCCATGCGCTCTGCCCGCTGGGGCGCCCGCATGGGTGAGACGTCCATGGTGGACACCATGGTTTACGACGGCCTGACGGACGCCTTCGACAATAACCACATGGGCATCACGGCGGAAAACGTGTGCGACAAGTGGGGCATCACCCGCGAAGAGTTGGACGCGTTTGCGCTGGCGTCCCAGCAGAAGGCCGCGAAGGCCATCGCCGAAGGCCGCTTCGAGGACGAAATCGTCCCCGTCCCCGTAAAGGTGAAGAAAGAAACCGTGGAGTTTAAGAAGGACGAGTTCCCCCGCGAAACCTCCATTGAAGCCCTCGGCAAGCTGAGACCTGCCTTTAAGAAGGACGGCCGCGTCACCGCCGGCAACTCCTCCGGCATCAACGACGGCGCCGCCGCCATCGTTCTCGCTTCCAAGGAAGCGGTGGAGAAGTACGGCCTGAAGCCCGTGGCCAAGCTGGTCTCTTATGGTCAGGGCGGCGTGGATCCCACCATCATGGGTGTCGGCCCCATTCCGGCAACCCGCAACGCGCTGGAAAAGGCAAGCCTGAAGATTGAGGACATCGACCTCGTAGAGGCCAACGAAGCCTTTGCCGCTCAGTCCATCGCCGTAGCCCGCGACCTCGGCTTTGACATGGACAAAGTCAACGTCAACGGTGGCGCTCTGGCTCTGGGTCACCCCGTCGGCGCATCGGGCGCCCGCATTATCGTTACCCTTATCCACGAGATGCAAAAACGCCCCGAAGTAAAGCGCGGCCTTGCCACCCTGTGCATCGGCGGCGGCATGGGAGTTGCCACGATTTGGGAAAAGTGCTAAGCCGTTAAGGTTTAGGCTCAGCAACATGAAATAAAGGCTCTATGTCAATAGTTGGGGTAGAGCAGTAAAAGAGGATCCGGCAAGTGGTGACAACTG
>DUPW01000100.1 GCA_012838125.1 Papillibacter sp. | reverse complement strand
GACATGGCATCGGGAACACCGCTTCGTTCTGTCTGTGGTATTCTATGTGGTCAGCGGAAATCCGCAAAATCGCATCCCACCAAAAAGTTGCAAAAAACAAAAGAAAACACCCAAAATCCGAAGATTTCAGGTGTTATTCTGGAGCTGCTATCCGGATTTGAACCGGAGACCTCATCCTTACCAAGGATACGCTCTGCCTCCTGAGCTATAGCAGCGCGTACGTCCCATCGCACAGCGCTTGTAAATTATACTGCTCCTCATCCGAATTGTCAAGAGCTTGTGGTGCATTTTAAGAGCGCGTTCGGGGCAAAAGGTGCGACAGTTTCAGGAAAGGGCACCGCAACTAAAGCACCGACGCCGGAAAACGGCATCGGCGCCTTTGTTTCCACCCCGAAACGATACCTAACGGGCCGTATCGGGCCAAACCTTTTTCGTCTTTTGCAAAACCTCCTGAAATACAGGCGGCTCCGGGGCGACAATTTCAATGGGCTTTCCCGATAGGGGCTCCGTAAAGCACAGGCGCACCGCATGCAGCGCCTGCGTGGCGATGCCAAGTTCACTGGACGCCTCCCGTGACGCATCGGTATAGTACAGCCCGTCCCCTAAAATGGGGCTTCCCAGTGCGAGTGCATGCACACGGATTTGGTGTGTCCGCCCCGTCTCAAGCTGAAGGCGCAAAAGGGACACACGCCGCTTTTCAAATTGATACACGCCCAACGTCTCGTAGTGGGTCACGGCCCGCTGCCCGTCCTCCGCCGTGATGCGGAGCATATCCCGCTCCCGCTGGCGCTTTATGGGCTTGTCCACAGTGCCGGAAAGAGGCTCCGGCGCCCCGTAAACGAGGGCGCAGTACTCCTTCCGGGCGTCATTTTGCATGAGGGCTTCGGAGGCGAGGGCTTTCATATACCCGTTTTTCGCAAAAAGCACTACGCCGCTGGTGTCGCGGTCGAGGCGGTTGACTGCGTGGCACGTCTCCCCCTCCCCCTTGTCCCTAAGGCACCCCGTAACGAAATTCGCCAGCGTCCCCGTATAGCGGGCAAAGGAGGGGTGGGTAATCACGCCCGCCGGTTTGTTTACCGCGAGAAGTCCCGCGTTTTCAAACAATATCTCAATTTCGCCCCGCTCCGGCACGTTCCCGCTTGGCTCTTCCCCGGCGGTAACGTCCACCCGCACCACATCACTCGGTGCGAGGATGTAATCGGTAAACACCGCTTCGCCGCCCACGTAAATGGCGCCGCAGCGTTTCAGCCGCCGCGCCAGAGACTGGGAAATGCGCATTTCCCGCCGCAGGACGGAGTAGACTTTTCTGCCGGCGTCCTCCTCACGTGCTGTGTAGGTGAGAATCACGATTTTTCCTCCGTTTAGCGAAGCGCCTCGAGGGCCTGCACCAGGTCCTCAAAGTGCATCCCGTGGGAGGCTTTGACGAGGACGTTGTCCCCCTCCCTAATAAGGCTGGGCAGGACATTGAGAAGGGCCCCCTTGAGCGGAAAATGCCACGCCTCAATCTCCGCCCCCGTGGAGATAAGACCCTTGTATATGCACTCCGCCTTCTGGCCGCAGCAAATTAAACAGTCGATGCCGCACCGGGCGGCAAATTCCCCGATTTCCCGGTGGAGATTGTCGCTTTCCTCCCCTAACTCGAACATATCGCCCAAAAGGGCCACCTTGCGCCCTTCGAGGGTGGAAAGCGACGAAATCGCCGCCCGCATGGAGCTGGGGTTTGCGTTGTAGCAGTCGTCAATTATGGTGATGTACCCTGTATGAGCAACGCGGGCGCGCCGCCCCACTGGTGTAAAGTCTAAAAGCCCTCGGGCAATCTCGTCGTCCGGCACATTCAGCGCATGGCCCACCGCCGCGGCCGCCAGCGCCCCGAGGACAAGGTGCGTCCCGAAGGCACGTACCTGCGCGTCAAAACGCGCATCCCCGTGCGTGACGGTAAACTCCACCGCCGGCTCCGCCCCCTCCATCCTCTGGCGCACCGACTCGGCGCGAAACGCGCAGTTTTCGCCGGTTCCGAAGGTCACCACCGGCACACCCGGGTCGTATTGGGCGAGGAGCCCGTCGTCGCCGTTTAAAACGGCGAGACCTTTGGGCGTCATGTACTCAAACACTTCCGCCTTAGCCCGCAGAACACCCTCGAGGTTGCCGAGGTTTTCAAGATGGCTGTGTCCGATGGCGGTGATGACACAGATATCGGGGCGCACCATTCTGGCGATGCGGCGCATCTCCCCGAAATCGCTGATGCCCATTTCAATCACCGCCACCTCATGCTCCTCCTGAATGGACAGGAGCGTGAGGGGCACGCCGATTTCGTTGTTGAGGTTCTCCGGCGTTTTGAGGACATTATAACGTGTGGACAGCGCGGCGGCAATCATCTCTTTCGCCGTGGTTTTGCCCACACTGCCTGTAACGCCCACCACGGGGATATCAAGCAGCTTACGGTAGTATTCACCCAAATCCCGAAGGGCGTCGAGGGTCGAGGCCACTAAGATGTGGGGCTTTTCCTCCGCGTTAGGCGGCGTGCGCTGGTAGAGGCAGCAGGCCGCCCCCGACTCAAAGGCCCGGGCAGCGAAATCGTGCCCATCCACCCGCTCGCCGCGGATGCACACGAAAAGGCTCCCCGCCGTCACGTCACGATCGTCCCGCACGACAGATGTAATCGGGACATGCCGGCCGCTCTCCGGCCCCACATAGCGCCCGCCCACCGCCGCGGCCACGATATCCGGCGTGAGCTTTTTCATCGCCATCTACTTCACCTCGTACTTTTTCAGGGACAGGTCCACAATCATCTGGCACAGGGCGTCGTAGGAAATCCCCGCCACCGCCGCTTCCTGCGGCAGCAGGCTCGTGGGCGTGAGCCCCGGAAGGGTGTTCCCCTCAAGGCACCAGACCTCACCCTGTTCGTCTACGATAAAGTCCATGCGGCCGTACACTTCAAAGCACAGCGCCTCGTAGACCTGCTCCGCCGCCCGCTGAAGGCGCTTTGTAATCTCGTCCGGCAGGTCCGCCGGGCAGTATTCGTCCGTAAGGCCGCTTTGGTATTTGTTTTTATAGTCGTAAAACCCGGACTTCGGGCAAATCTCTATGACGGGCAGCGCCTTTCCGTCGATGACGCCCACGTCGCACTCCCGCCCTCTGATGTACTCCTCCACGAGGACGAACTCGTCATAAGAGAAGGCATCCTCCAGCGCCGCCGTATAGTCCCTCTCTTCGAAGACCACCGACGTTCCGATGGAGCTGCCGCCGGAGCGGGGCTTTACGACGCAGGGAAAGCCGATATCACTGACGGGTCCGCCTTTTTTGAGCAGAATGCCGCGGGCCGTTTTAATGCCGTTTTGCTGCAAAATCTGCTTGGCAATCCATTTATCCATGGCAATGGCGCTGCCGAGGCAGCCCGTCCCCGTGTATTTAATGCCGGCAAGGTCGAAGGCCGCCTGAATCTTGCCGTCCTCCCCGTCCTGTCCGTGGAGGGCGACGAACACAATATCCGCCGCGCGGCATACTTCTATAATGTTATCCCCTATGCGGCTGTTGTTTGTTTGCCCACGCTGACGGCGCAGGGCCTCGAGGTCCGGCACCGTCTCGCCCACGGCGGCCACGGTGATCTCCTCCTGCCGCTCAAAGATTTCTGATGCGTCTTTATAAGGATGCGGATACCCGAAAAACAGGTCCGTGAGCACCACTTTATGTCCCAAGCGGCGCAATGCCCCCGCCGCCAGTGTACCGGATGTAATGGATACGTCGCGTTCCGCGGAAAGCCCGCCGCACAGCACGATAATATTCATCGCACGCCTCCGATGAGAGAGATTAAACACTCGTTGTAGCGTTTTCTCCTACTATACACCAACATGGTGGAATATACAATCAAAAAAACTGTTGACAAAAGTCAATCCTTTGCGTATAATAAACTTCGCCGTCACGCGAATACGGCGGCATAGCTCAGCTGGCTAGAGCACACGGTTCATACCCGTGGTGTCACTGGTTCAAGTCCAGTTGCCGCTACCAAAGCCGGGGGGCGGTTCGCCCTCCCCCGGTTTCATAATCGGCCCGTTGGTCAAGTGGTTAAGACACCGCCCTTTCACGGCGGTAACACGAGTTCG
>DUPW01000099.1 GCA_012838125.1 Papillibacter sp. | reverse complement strand
GCCCTCCGGTCTTGCCATAGGCGTGGCGACAGATCAGACCGCCAACTCCGTCCAAGCGGCAATGGCGGCGGCCACTCTGGACATACTCATGGGCAATGTGGAGCGCCCCGGTGCCCTGATGCAGAGGTTCAGGACAAGCGGCGTTCTGAAGCAACCCAACTACCCGGTGCCCGTGGCCCAAAAAATGCTGCCCCCCGAACAGCTTAAAAAGCGTCTGGGCGGCATTGAGTACAAGGGCCTCCACATCTGGTACGCCGGCCATCCCTCCAGCATACTGGACGCCATCCTGACGGGAAGGCCCTACCAGCCCCGTGTTTGGATTGACCGCTCCGGCAATAAGCTGGGCGTTGTGGCGGAAAGCCAGAAGTGGGTGGAGGCCATCGAAAAGCTCGACTTTATCGTGCACATGCACGTCTGCCAGACCTCTTTTTCCGCCTATGCGGACATCCTCCTGCCTGCGGCGGAATGGCTTGAAACGGACATGATTGTCGAAACATGCAACACGCTGGTGGCAAGGCAGGCGGTGGTGCAACTTTGGGAGACCATGGACGAAACCCTGTTCTGGTCCAAGCTGGCCAAACGCTTAGCCGAGCTGGGCCACGAGGGCTGCCAAAAGGCCTTTGACCCCGAATTCATGGGCGAGGATCTGGCCTATTGGGACAGCATGGACGAGTTCTTTAGCCACTTTACGAAAGAAGTGGGCCTGACGTGGGAGGAGTTCAAGGAAAAAGCCCCCTTTGAATACATGTCCAAGGACGAATGGCGCAGCTATTACGTATATCTGGAGCCGGACGAGAACGGAAAGCCCAAGGGATTCAACACTCCCTCCAAAAAGCTGGAGGTCTATCTGGAGAGCATGATTACCCTTTCTCGAACCGGAAAGCCCTTCAGCCCCATCGATCTGCCCCCGGCCTCCAAGGATTACGAACCCCTGCCCTATTACTTAGAGCCCATCGAGAGCCCCAACAGCGAACTTGCCAAGGAATACCCCCTTGTTTATACAGGCGGGCGGGTCCCCTTCTACCATCACTCCACGGGCCGCAACATCCCCGCCCTGCGTGAAATTTATCCCGTACCGGAGCTGACGATTCATACCCACGATGCCGAAAAGTATGAAATCAGCGACGGCGACTGGGTGTGGATTGAGTCCCCCCGGGGCAAAACCCGGACCATGGCAAAGGTAACTGAAGGCATTATGCCCGGTGTGGTCCACATGGAGCGCTTCTGGACTCCGGAGACCCTGAACACCCCCACCCACGGCTGGAAAGAGATGAACGTAAACGTCCTCACCAGCGCCGGCGCGCCCTATAACGACGTCGTGGGCACCTACACGCTCAGAGGATTTCAGGTAAAAGTCTATAAGGCCGAAGGACCCCCTGAAGGAGTCTGGCAGAAGCCGGAGGAATTTAGGAAGTGGCTTCCCCTGCCGGAAAAGGAGGTGCACTGATGTCCAAAAAACAATACGCCCTTGTCATCGACCTTGACCGCTGCATCGGCTGTCTGGGCGGCTGCCGCGTGGCCTGCAAACTTGAGCACGGTATTGCCCTTGGCGATTCCCGCTCAAAAATGTACAGGATGGAAAGCGGACGCTATCCGGATTTGGAAATGTACTTTTTGCCCGTCATGTGCCAGCAGTGCGAAAACGCCCCCTGCGCCAGCCTTTGCCCCACCGGTGCCTGCCATAAGAACCCGGAGGACGGGGTTATAAAAATTGACACCACCCGCTGCGTTGGCTGCGGCACATGCATGAAAAACTGTCCCTACAACGCCATGAACTTCAATAAGGAATTGCACGTTATGGACAAGTGCGATATATGTTCTGAGCTTCGGGCAAGGGGCGAAGAGCCCGCCTGCGTGAAAAACTGCTCGGGAAGCGCAATCCACTACGGGGATATAAACGACCCGGAAAGCGACGTATCAAAGCTCATCCGTAACGCCGGGGAAAACGTCTATTCCCTTCCCGACGAAGGAAACAAGCCCTCCGGCAAATTCATCCTGCGGGGTGCCAAATGGAAGGAGGAAGAGCCATGGAAGATATGATGTCCTCGCTTAAGGATACGTACAGGCTATACGCTCCCAAAAGATTTCCCGACGGAAGCATACGCTATGGGGAAATCGATTCCCTCTCAGAAATCGTGGTGGACGAAAAATCCCACTTCTCCCCGAAAGAGGTATACCTCCCCATCGTGCAAACCATCTTCTATTTCAAAGACAACCAGTGTGAGGAAAGCGAAATCGAGGACGGCAGGGATATCCTGATTTTCGCCCGGGCATGCGACATAAGCGCCATAGAGCGGCTAGACACCATCTACCTAAAAAACGGCGGCGCTCAGGACTTTTACTATAAGCGCCTTCGAGATAAAGTTAAGTTTGTTCTGATTGAATGCCCCGAGAGCTTCGACAGCTGCTTCTGCGTGTCCATGGGCGCGAGCATTACCGACAATTTCATCGGCATCCTCCGGGACGGCAAAATCGATACGAAGTCCGAGCCCGTATTTGTGAGCGAAAACAAGAAGTCTGTGACGATTCCGGATATTGACGAGAGCATTGTAAAGGATGTTATCCAGCTGGAATACTGGCGCAGCTTCGACGAAAACTGCGCCGGCTGCGGCGGCTGCACCGCCGTGTGCCCCACCTGCTCCTGTTTCGACACCATTGACGTCATATACAGCGAAACAAGCCTTGACGGTGAGCGCCGGAGAGTCTGGGGTTCCTGCATGCAGGAGGATTTCAGCGCCATGGCGGGGGGCCACAATGTCCGCAAGAGAGTCGGCGACAGGATGCGCTTTAAGGTCATGCACAAGATATACGACTTCCACCAGCGCTTCGGGGAGACCCACATGTGCGTCGGCTGCGGCCGCTGCGACGAGCGCTGTCCCAAGGACATTGTATTTTCCGATATTATCAATACTCTTGCGGGCAAGGTGGAGCAGCTTAAAGCGGAAGGAGGAGCAGGCCGATGAAAAACGTACTGATGCCCACGCCGCATAGGATTCTAAACGTCGCACACGAGACGAGGGCCGAATACACCTTCCGGGTGGAATGCGACGATACGGTGGAGCACGGCCAGTTTTATGTTTTGTCCATCCCCAAAATAGGCGAGGCCCCCATCTCCGTCAGTTCCAAGGGAGAGGGCTATCTGGAATTTACCATCCGAAAGGTCGGTCGGCTCACTGAAGGCATCTTTGGTCTGGGCGCCGGTGACACCATCTTCATACGAGGGCCTTACGGCAACTGCTTCCCCGTACAGGACTTTATGGGCCGTGACCTTGTGGTCATTGCGGGCGGAACGGGCCTTGCCGCGGTCCGCAGTATGCTCCAGCATTTTTACGCAAATCCTCATGAGGTAAATTCCCTTACCCTTATTGCGGGTTTCAGAAATTCGGACAGCGTGCTGTTCCGCGAAGACCTTGAGACGTTTAGGGAAAAGTTCAGGGCCATCTACTGCCTTGACGAGATGGAAGCGGTCGGTTTCAAAAAGGGATTTGTCACGGAATACATAAAGGACGTGCCTTTTGCCACATTCTCAGATTACAATGTGGTCATTGTCGGCCCGCCCGAAATGATAAACTTTTCAGCAAAGGAATGCCTAAACAGCGGCGTGGACGAAGCCCGTATATGGGTTTCTCTGGAGCGGAAAATGTCCTGCGCCGTCGGGAAATGCGGGCACTGCAAAATCGGCGGCGTTTACGTCTGTCAGGAAGGCCCCGTCTTCAACTACGTCCAGGCAAAGAATCTCATCGACTGACATGGATAATTCAAACCACAAGAAGCTACTGAACCTCCTTCGGACAAAGGGCGAAATGACAAAGCCGGAGCTCTCCGAGGCTCTGGGGCTCAGCCATACCACAATAAACACCTATGTGGAGCAGCTGACCGCCGAGGGGCTTATTGAAAGCGCCGGCTTCGGTGAGTCCGCCGGCGGCCGCAGGCCCCTTATGGTACGGCTTGCGGAAAACTCCCGCTGCTTCTTCGGGGCCTACTTTGCTCCGGAAAATGTGGTCATACTTGCGGTGAATCTGGCGGGTCAGGAAATCTCTCGGCGCACTCTGACACCCTCCCCCGTTTTTGAGGAGACCCTTGAAAGAGTCCAAAAGACCATACTGGAAATAACAAAGTCTAAAAAGCTGGACCCCTCCCGTATCATGGGACTTGGCATGTCCTTCCCCGGCGTCGTGGACTCAGAGCGGAAGTTTGTGGAGTACGCCCCGAACATCGGACTGCGAAGCTTTTCCTTTACGGATTTTGAAAGCAGGCTCGACATGGAGCTCTTTCTGGAAAACGAAGCTATTACCGCCGCCCTCGCCCACCGTTTTGCAGAGCCGGCCATGGTGGGGAAAAACTTCGTCTATGTGTCGGTGGCGGAAGGCATCGGAACCGGCATTTTTATCGACGGGAACATCTACAAAAGCATGAGCAAAAAAGCCGGCGAATTCGGCCACATAAGAGTGTCTGAGAGCGGCCTTCCCTGCAAGTGCGGCAGGACCGACTGCTGGGAGCTGTACGCATCGAAAACGGCGCTAATCCGCTACTATCGTAAGACGGGAAACTTCGATGACAGCAACGAAACCCTGCTGTTAAGGCTGCACCGGGCATTCAAAAAGGGCGAGGCTCAGGCAACCGAGGCGGTCCGGACGTATTGCCGTTACCTTTTCCGTGGGATTGAGACCATACTTTTATCCCTCAGCCCGGACGAAATCATTATCGGCGGCGATCTGGGAGAGCTGATGCGCGACATTGCAGACTACGGCGTGAGCGACCTAAAGCTCAACTCCCGCTTTTTTGGATACGAGAGCGTACCGATACGGGTTTCCATGTTCAAAGAGACGGGCGCCATCTTAGGCTCTGCCCTGCTGCCCCTCTATCAGGTCTACAACCAGGAAACTTAAATTGAACTCCAGTTCAAAACAGCAAACCCCATTTTTGAGGACTCCCTCAAAATGGGGTTTTGTTTATCTGCCTTACCAGTTCACGGCTTCATGGGACAGAATGCGCCAGTTTTCCCCGCTTTTTTGCAGCGTCAACATATTTGCGGTATCGTCATAGTTGTCGGGTGCTGCCCAGAGTGTTACGATGTCACCATTTTTCTCGCCGTAGCAAGGAATGAATCTGCCCGGGCCGAAGTCGCTGGTAAAAGTATAAAAGCTATCCGTTTCCGGAACGTACTGCGCTTCCGATGTCCAGTCGGTATGCATTTCCTCCACCGTAATTCCGGCATACGTTGTCAATAATTCGTTGATTTCTGTCCGCCGGTGGCGGTGGCAAGGAACCGGTAAATCGTCAAGAGAAATGACGGGGTTATCTTCACCACTTCGGAAATTTATCACTTTCTGTACAAGCTGCCATTCCTCTTCGTCTTCTTCGTCATCGATAATAAGCGTACTTCGAACGGGACAATAAGCCAGGAATGCATTTGCATCCATATCGCGCGGGTCACTATAATGCGAGGTGAAAAAGCAACTGATTTCTGTAGATCCGCCGATATATCCACCCCATTCTGCATCATACTCTGTCCAAATGGACGTCGTGTACTCTTCGAAATAGTCAAGCTCTGCCGCCGTAAGGGGTGTTCCCGTCCCGCCAAAAAGCGATGCAGCCTTTGCTTCCTCATACCAAGAGAAGAAGTTGCTATAAATCTGCCAATACATTCTATTGGGCTCGTCTTGCTCATAGGGCAGAATGAACCAGCCTTCGCTGTTCTCAGTCATCAGATACAGGAGGCGGTTGTCGCCATATCCTCTTTGCGGTGAAATGATGGTTACATCGGGGGTAGTAAGCCGCATAAAGTCGTCCACATTTCCATCCCATTCGTCAGGGAGGGTATACGCCACGAATGCCAAGCTTTTAAATTCGTCCAAGTAGCTTTCTGCGCGGATTGCAGCATCGGCGGGATAGGTTGTTTCTGCTTCACGGTGATAAGTCAGACTCGCTTCGGTTAAGTCAATCGCATCGAGGATATCACTCAAGTCGGATGCGCTCAACTTAACAGGAGCGGGGAGTAAATCAGCGGGCGTCTGTTCTTCTCCGATAACAGCATCAGGTGGTGATTCAGGCGGGACGTGTTCATATACATCGCCGGAATCCGATGCTTCAGGCGGCATAAATGCCTTGCTGCATCCGACTGTTTGCAGCAGAAGAACAACACATAAAGCGAAAGCAATCTTTTTCATAGCAACCCCCGCCCTATTTTTCTTATTTAATATGAATATTATACCATATTGTTCCAGTTGATTGCTACTGGAATTTGACGAGTCGTAACAAAACGTTTTAGCTGCGTTAACTGACGCACACCGAAACAAGCCACGCGCTGTCGAACTAAAAGTTCAGACAGCGCGTGTTACTATTTGCGCGCAAGCGCACTTTAACTCAGTGGTTATAGGACAAAGTATCCATGTTAATAGGCGGTAAGTTGAGGGCTTTCTTAGCCGATTTCTTCTCGTTGCTCCGCAGCTCGTCACTCATGTGAATTATCACACCGGTAGCGGCGAGATTCTCCTGCAGCGCTGCGACGTCCACCTTCTGGAGAGCGCAGCCGGCTTTGATAGCCATGGCCGCCGCCGTTCCCGCGGCCTGCCCCGTGAGAACGCAGGAGGGAATGAAGCGCATGATTTCCCATCCCCGTCCGCCGGCGGAGACAATGCGGCCCGCCGCGGCGATATTCTCAATCCTGCTGTCGATGAGTGCCTCATAGGGGAACTCGTAGACCTCCTCAGGGGACTCCAGACAGTGAATAACGCAGCCTATGGAATGCTCAACGTGGACTCTGGGGACGACCTCCATCTCCTTGAGCCCCTTCAGCCGTCTCGTCATGCGAAACTGGGGCATGAAGGGGATGGTCATCATGGCGTATCCATCCCGTTGGTTCTTCTTTAGGTAGTCCAGTGCAAGGGAGCGGCTGAGTTTAATATAGTCGTTTACGCCCTCGCAGGTGGTGCCGTAAAACATGGGAAGCGTGCTGCCGCTGTTGTCCACGTCCGGGCGCAGGCCGAACCAGCGCATTTGGACGTTATGGAGCACATCCTTTGACTCTCCGCTTCGGATTTTATCTACGTCCACCTCGTAGGTCCAGTGGGACACAATGTTCTTCTGTGTCTCGCACTCGGCTCCGGCGCGGAACAGAACGTCTGCATCGCCGGAGGCATCCACCACCATCTTTGCCAGATAGGCGCTGCGGCCGGACTTGTTCTCCACGATGACGCCTTTGCAGACGTTCCCTTCCATAATAGGCAGACAGAAACTGGTGTCAAAAATGACCTTTACATTTTCTGCCTCCAGGAATTCATCGAGCGCCATAATACAGGCAGGGATGTTGAAGGTCGTCTGATAACGCCCCTCCGGGTTTTCCACGAAGGAGGGGCCCCCCTTCCAGCAATCGGGTATCGTATTGTAGCTGTACCGACAGCAGACATACAAAAGCTCCTCAGCCAGACCGCCGTGGATTTTATGGCCGAGGCCGTCATCAAGCGGCATATAGACGCATACATGGCCCAATGTGGCAAGGCCACCCAGAACGCAGCTCTTCTCAATGAGGATGACGCTTACACCGTTTCTTGCAGCGGCTACCGCGGCCCCGACGCCGGCAAGACCGCCGCCGACCACGATGACGTCAGCTTCGCCCGCAACCGGAATTTCACGTTTCTCTTCAACGATTGATTTGACCATACTCTGAAATCTCCCTTCAATTTTCGATTCGCTGCAGCTGTGCTCAAATCCTTCCGGACGCAGGGGAAGGCAGCAAAATATTCGGACGAACCTTAATAACTGCAAAGTGCTCTGATTGCATTTGTGGCACGCATAGTGGCAGCGCTTTTCAACGCGGCGCCGGTCGAAAGACTCTCATGGGATACTGGATTCTCAGGTATGTATAATGCAGGCCGCCCTGCCTGAAGAGCGGTTACTCTGTGTTTTGATATTATCTGGAATATTTGGAAGTGTCAAGAATCTGGCGGCCGGCTTTCTAAATCGCTCGCTTATACTCTCAGGCTTATAAGGGACGGAGAGTAAATGCTCCATCCCTTTGTTATAGAATCTTTCCGGATGGAGCCGAAATCAGGCTCTATCCGCTTTTTTGTGCCCTCACTTAGTGTTGAATTTTCATTCAATATACGGCCGTACTTATCATAATGACGTCAAATAATGATTCATGACAAAAATACCATGTTTCGTGCAGGAGCAGAATTTGTCACAACGGGTTTTGAAAAATCGAGGCTACAAAAATAGACACATTGCGCCTCATGGAAATGAAACTCGAAAGGAAGATCGCTCTTGAAAAAAAGACTAATGAGCCTGCTCTTGGTCTCCTGCATGCTGTTTTCTTTGTTCCCAATGACAGCATTGGCTGTTTCGGAGAACATGGTCACAGCGCCGAAGCCGGCACAAACTTTCAGTGACGTCAAGAAAAGCGACTGGTTCTACGATGCCGTGCGATATGTAAATGCCAATGGCATCTTTAACGGGACCGGCCCCCATACATTCGACCCCAACGGCACCATGACGCGTGGGATGTTCGTCACGGTGCTGGGACGCATGGCCGGCGTTGACCCGCAGGACTATGCCGGTGAATCGGGCTTTCACGATGTGCCCGAAAGCCAGTATTATGCTCCTTACGTGAAATGGGCAGCAAAATACGGCATCACCACAGGCACGGGAAGCGAGAAGTTCTCCCCCAATGAACTGATTAACCGCGAGCAGATGGCGGTTTTCTTCGTACGCTATTTTGAGGCCTTCGGCGTCGATTATGAAACCGGCGCGAATATCACCACCGTACCCGCCGACTTAGACAGCATCTCCGACTATGCCAGGGACGCAGTCTTAAAACTGTGGAAGCAGGGCCTGCTCAACGGCGACGGCGTGAAGTTTAATCCTTCCGCTAACGCCAGCCGTGCCGAGACGGCGGCGCTTTGCAAACGCGCGGATAAAGCCGTGGAAACATGGTATAAGGAGCCCGGCGTCCCCTCCGGCCGCGTGCGCGTAACCCCCGAGGACGAGCCTGAAAAACCCGGCTCTCAGGCCCCCGCTCCCGGCTCCCCTCCCGGCGAGTCCGCGACCAAGTACTACGAAGTAACGTTTGAAATGGGAAATGGCCAGAGCAGCGGCGGCGTAACCCTTCCGGAAACAAGGCTCTATGCCTCCGGCACGAAAATCTCCGCCATTCCCACTCCCTATAAGCTCAACGCCATATTCCTCGGCTGGTATTACGATGACGAAATGACACTAGCCGCCAGCGCGAACGATACCGTCAGACGGAATATGACCTTGTACGCCAAGATGACCGAGAGTACTGACGTTTTGGCGCTGGAAACGCCGGATTATATGACGGTCAATGTCCCGGCAGACGAGGTGGCCTCCTTCTCTTTCGGCATTTCCGGCTACACGCCTGACTGTGACCTGCGCACCATGGGTACCGTCGGCACTGACGCAGACGGCGCGGTGGCTTACCTTGAGATAGCCAATATCGATGGCAACACGTACTACTACCGCGCGGCGGATGCTGAGAACGTGCTGTTTACCCCCGATGTCCTGCCGGTTCCGTTGGGCGCGGATACGGATGAAGACGACAGCAACAACGCCATCACGGTGG
>DUPW01000098.1 GCA_012838125.1 Papillibacter sp. | reverse complement strand
GGGAGAGCGGGCGCGGAGCGGAGCAGGGCGGGAGTGGCGAAAGCGCATACTACGGTTTATCTGACCGTCCTTGTGTACAGTGACGAGCCCCCATCGCACCGGATCCGGCGTGAAAGAGCGGGGGAGAGCAGGTGTGGGGGCCGACGAGCATAGCAGGTGTGGAGTGGGGCAGGGTAGGGGCAGGTGCGGAGTGGAGCAGGGCGGGCGTGGCGAAAGCGGTGCCGGTATTCCCATTCGCTTCGCTTGACCGACTGCTTATGTGGGGGGCTATTTCCTACCACCTTACATCCGGCTCGGGGCAGTAGCGGAACGACCCATGTGCGAAAGTGGCCAAGCAAAAAAGGCGCCGGACCTTTCGGTCCGGCGTCTTTTTGCCCTGTTAGTTCTGGAGGTTATCTCTGGCGACGTCTGCGGAAGAATCTTACGCTCACGGCGGTAATCAGGCCGGAGACGATGAGGAGAATACCGAGAAGTCCCAGAAGCGTTGAGGTGGAGATACCGCCCGTCTGCGGGAGTTTTTCCACAACGCCGGCGATGTCGGCGTCGTCCCTCTCGCCCAGGACCTCGCCATCCTCTTCAGGCGGCTCAGTCGGTTCCACCGGAGGTTCGGTGGGCTCTACGGGAGGCTCCGTCGGCGGAGGATCCGTCGGTGTGGGAGACGGCGGCGGAGGAGGAGGCGGAGGCGGTGGCGAGGTCTGGAAGCTCACCCGCGCCGTATCAGAATCGTAGCGGGATGCACCCTCGCCTTCCCATCCATAGAAGGCATACACATGGGCCGTATTGGTGACGGAAGAAGTCTGCGAGGCGGAGAACTTGACGTCGTACGTGACGGTGATGGTGTTCGTCATATCGCTGGGATTTGGCTCATCGCCGTTATCCACTTCGAGACGATACAATACAGGCTGTCTCAACTCGATGCGGATGGCCTTACGCCCGGCTTCGTCCTCAACCCACTCCACTGCACCAATGGGGAACTCATCGTTGTTGACGCTGGTGATTGTGATGTCATTTAAGTCGAAGTCGTCAATCATCGCGTCTGCGAAGGTGATGTAGCTGACTTCATAAGGAGCGGGATACACGATATCCACGGTGTACGTCACGGTGCTGCCGGGGGAGACGGCGACGGACTTTTTGCCGTTGACGAGCTTCGTCACGTCAATATCCGGCCAGTCGTATTCGTTGGTGCACTCAATCTCCGCATGTCCGGCGGCGTAATCGCTCAGCATCGACCCGGTATACGCTTCTTTGCCAGTCGTGGAATCGTCCTGAACGGGCTCGCCGTTGCAGTCAATTCTCCAGGTAGCAGAGTAGGAGATGCGGTCCGGGGGATTATCCGGGTCAACCTGCTCCGTGATGGTGAACGTCGTGCCCGGCATGATGTTCGTAAAGGTTACCGGCCAGTATCCGACTTCAACGTCCGTAAAGATGCTGTTTCCGGTGCTCAAACCGGCAACCGGCTCCTCGAAGCCCATAGGCCGGATACCCAAGAGGTTAACGTCCGGCTGGTCGAACTCGACCGTAAAGATGCTGGAATAGGGTGTGCGCCACCACGGGCCATCGAAATATTTCCTGAGGGTCAGCGTACCCGGGGTGATGGAGTAGGAGTTCAAATAGGTGACTTTAACTTTACAAGCCTCGTTCGGAATCTGGCCTTCGACAGTCAAATTTTCCTTGTCAATATCGGCTTCGGGGGTTGCCTTTATAAACGTGTAACGCGGCTTCGGATCGTTCTCACTCTGCCGCTCCACAACCTTATAGTATGTGCCGCGCGGGATGTTGTAGATGGACAGCGCGCCGCTCTCGGTCGGTGTGGCTGTGAGTGTAAAGGTATAGTGGCCGTCTTCGACCTTTTGCAGGCCGTCCGGGATTTGACCTTCGAGGAAGTCGTAAGGCACTGGTTCAGGTTCGGAGCTTATGGCCTTCGCAGCGCTCTTTCCCTGTTCGTCGTCGGGCTTATCGGCGGGGTCATCGCCCTGCTCGTCGTCGGGCTTATCGGTGGGGTCATCGCCCTGTTCGCCGTCGGGCTTATCAGTCGGGCCGTCAGTCGGGTCATCCAGCGACTGGAGCATCAGCTCGTCACCCGGGGCGGATTCCGCTTCGGGAACCTCTTCGAGCGTGTAGAGATACAGGTCAAACTCAAACGTATTCGGGGGAGTGGGGTTATTGATAGCTGAGACTTTCTTAACAACCTTAAACGGCGCGAAGTCGGTGTAATCGTTTTCGTACAGGATAGTTGTCTCACCCGACTCGATTTCGCCTTTCACCTCGTTAGAGCCGTTCTCAAGAGGTGCGTCATTGACAAAAATCGTGACGTCGGCATGGTCAGGCGATTCCGTTACCGTAAACTTCGTGCCGACGGGGAGATACGTAAACTGGACAGTGTCCCCGTCTGCAAGGTCCACACTTATTGGCTGTGTGAAGTCCGAAATATCAAGAGAAGTCGGTTCTGACTCGCCGGCTTTTGTCAAAGAAGCGGCGATGCCGGCTATGTATTCGTTCGGGAATTCAAATGCAATGGTGAATTTATATTTCTCTGTCGGGCTGTAACCGATTCGATGCTTCGAGACGGTGAGGGAGCCGGTCAAGTATGTGTTCTTAAAAGCCACTTCTGTATTATTTTCCAGCGTGCCCTGTGCGATGGCGCCGGAAGTCCAGTCTCCGCTGACCTTATAGCTGGGAGCGTATAAGGAATCCTCCGTCTCCACAATTGTGTACGTCGTTCCGTTCGGGATGTTTAAGAAAACGACCTTGTCAAGATGGCCGAGGGAGAAGATGGTCGAACCGTTCGTCCAGTCCGTTACCGATTCGCCATCGCCGTATTGGCCGGTACTGGTGTTGTACCTGTAGAGGGTTGCGGTGACGCCTTCAAGGTTTTTACCCTGCGGAGCCGTGAGGGTGACGGTAAACGGGAACTCCTTATCCGGGTTTCCGCCGACGATTTGTTTCACAAGTTCCAGTGAGACATCCGGCGGAGGCACCGCTTTGAGCTTGATGACGCCCGTGTCGCCGTGGAAGTTCGTCCTTTCAGCCTTATTCTGATAGGCCGGGTTGCCTTCGGCGGGGGTGAAGGTGGCGGTGCACCCTTCCTTGTATTCTATCGCGTTGCCTCTGTCGTAAATTGCGCCAAATTGGTCGTTGTTCGTATAGTGATAGCCCACGTCGGCGTTATTTTTCAGGACAACGGGGAATTTGATGGAGTTATAAATGGCGAGGTTGTCGTAATTGACGGTATCATCGTCAGGTTCGACCGTCTTGAGCTTTCCGGCGGGAATGGTATATGTGACCTTCCCCTTTACAGTGTCAAATTCAACGCTCACGCCGTCGCTGTCTTCATAGACGAATGAACCGGTGTTCTCGCTATCAATGGCCTGTTTCAGGGGGGTAGCGCCATCAAGTTCAAACTCCAACACATTATTTGCAACGACGAAATCGTATGACGCGCCGACATGGTCTTCGATGACGAGGTTTTCGCTGATGATATTGCTGGTGATGGTGTCTACCACGGCCTTCAGAGACTTCCCGAGGTCTTCTGCCTCGTCGGCGGCATAATGGCCATTTTGGTAGTAGACGTTAGCCGGTCTATATAAGGAAACATTGTTTATAGCGCTGGCAAGCCAGCTCGCTTGAGAGATTGTGTTCTGGCTGGGATTGACCACGGCTTTTGCAAGATTTTTGTCTGCAAGTCTAAAGCCGACAGTGTAAATCTTCAGATTCGAAAATTTCGCACGGAGCCACTTGGCGTAAAGAAGGGTATGTGCCGCAGAAGTGTTGTCACCGTCAAACTGCCTGGAGTATGGGAATTGAACATTGTCGATGTAGTTGGTGTTGGTCAAATTGTCCGGGGGGTTCTGGAAGAGGTTTTTTTTGGCGTAGCAGTTGGGGGCGCCGTCCGACATGAGAATGATGACGGGGGTGGCGTCGCCGCGAACTTGGTTTTCGTTGTTGAGCAGTTTGTAGGCTTCATACAACGCAGCCTGCATATTCGTTCCCTGTTGGCTTGCCTTTTTCAGATTTGAAATGGGGCTGTTTGTCCCCAATTCTGATAGCCACGTTTGCCCGCTCAACTTATGGATATCTGCGCCGCGTCCAAACGTGATGACGGCAACGCGGTTAAAGACATCATCCGTGTTGCCCGAGAGAGCGGCCTCTATCGCATCGTTGGCGGCGTCTTCCAAATCGTCTATGTAGCCATCCATGGACTGGGACACGTCCAGCAGGAAGATAATGTCATACTGCGTTACATCTTCCGTCTCATTTTTTCCGGCGAGGGCCTTCAGAATGATATCAAACTGGTAATTCTGAGCGATGTTTGCGTCTTTGATGACGTGTTTGTCCGTCCAGACTTCGCCGGCCTTTAGCGCACTGGCCGGTCTGTGGCCGTCGTTGTCGTGATAGACGTCGCTTCCTTCATACATGGCGGCAGGGCTGATGGCAGACGCCTTCTGCAGCAGAATGCTACTAACAGGGATAAGGGATACCAGCATAACTGCCGATAGAAGAAGCGCCAGCAGTTTGAGTCGCGGTTGTATACGCCTCGTTCCTTTCATGAAGACACACTCCTTTTAATAAGTCAGGGCTAAAATTGGGCCAAAAAAGCCGCATGGCACATAAATGCGTCATGCGGCTGGACTGCCTTTCTCTTTGCGTGAGTTCGGGCTCCAAAGCTTTGCGTCCCCGTCTTTCGGCGGGTTTGCCAACTCTATTCAGTTTTGCTGGAATATTATGGATTATAATCCCTGAGGAAAAAGAAGTCAATAAAATCGTCAATTTGAATGAAAGGAGAATAGCTTTATAAAGTGTGCTAAATATGCAAAAATTCTGTTTTAACTCAACAAAATTCCCGGTTTTGTACCATAATGTGATTTCGGGTGAGTGAGAAATCCGGCGCATTATCTGAACCATTTGTTTAAAACGTACAGACAATTAACCAAAAGTTCGTAGGGAAGGTGAATATTGTAAACGCTAAGTGCCTGTGGTACTGTTAAGACACGCGTGAAAGCTTCCCGGGCGGCATTAAAGGAGAGCGGCGATGAAAAAAACAACTATTATTGTGCTGGTTTTGGTGATACTGGGGCTCGTTCTTGTTGCCGTGGCGGTGTTACTCGAGGCGCGCAGCTATCCATGGCGGCATCGTCTCGGCCTGCCGGCGCAGGATGCCGCCGCCCTGCCTGAGCCATCTCCCGTCGTGCCCGCTGAGGAAGAGGCCGTGGTGGTGTACTTAGAGGCCGTGGAGCCGACCGCCGCGCCGGAAGTCGCCGATGCGCCGGCGGAGACGCCGGAGGTCCTGCCGGGAGCGGAGGAGGACGAGGAGGCGGCCGGAGAGCCTGCGGAAGAGATAGCCCCGCAGAAGCAGTACACCGTCATCGGCACGCTGAAGATTCCGGCGTTGAATGTCTCCCAGAATATCTTGGAGGGGACGGGGAGGGAGCTGAAATACGGTGTGGGCCGTCTGACCCTCTCTCAGTACCCCGGCGAGAGGGGAAACTGCGTCATCGCAGGGCACAGGCCCTATCCGTTTCGGTATCTCGACCTGCTTACCCAGGGGGATATTATCTCTTTACGCTTTAGCGGCCTGACCTATACCTACAGCGTCTATGAAAGTTTCGAGGTTTTACCCACGGAGACGTGGGTCTTGTCACCTATTAAGGGACATCCCTATACCCTCACCCTCATCACCTGCACGCCCTACTTAGTCTCCTCTCACCGCCTCATCGTTCGGGCGGAGCTGACGGCGATTGACGGCGTGCCGTTTGAAGACCCCGCCACGGCAGGCGGGGAAGACACGGGCGCCGATGGTGACAGCGCAGACGGCGAGATTGTGGATGGGGAAGGCGAGGGCACTCTGCCAGCCGGCGAAACGGGCGGCGGCATGGGCGCCGGAGAAACAGGATTTGAAGGCGAGACGGGCGCACCGGAAAACTCGCCTGCTGCAGAAAGCTCTCTGCCGGCTCAGTCGCCGGCGACGGATTCGTCTGGCGGCGCAGCGGCGGAAGTTAGCCTGCCTACGGAGATGCCTGAGTAGGCCGTGGCATACGGAGCGAAAGATGGCATCCCATCTGCGTATACCGGTCGAAACGTGGCGGCGGCAGATGCGCAAACACGCTATGGTGTCAGGAGCGTGGGAGGGTGCCCCGTCGGCGCGCAAAAGGAGCCGGGATGCCTCCGCCTTCGATGGGCGGGGCGCGATAAGGATGGATTTAAGTCAAAAAATGAGAATATCGTAAAGAAAAATGAAAGAAATTTAGAAAAAAAGAAAATTTTTAAACCAGTTATTGACAAAATAATAGGTTTATCGTTATAATCTATGGTGTGAGAACGTAATTCGATATTTTGTTAAAAATTAAACGTAACACGATAAGGGCAAACCTGTCGAAAGGCAGGGGCGCAAAGCCACAGGGTCTAACCCCAAGTAATTGGGTATGACAGCCGGTTGCCGAAGTTGCTTCGTTTGTCTTAAACGAGTCTTGTCGGCTTTCCGGCCAAGGCTCGTTTTGTTGATGCCTTTGGCCGGTCAATTAGGGGCTGAACGCGCCGTATTGGAGCGGGAGTCTCTGTTGCGCCCTTTTCGTTGTTCAAAAGGGAGACTGGCCATGAAAGCCGTAAAGAGACTAACCGCACTTTTTTTAATCGCTCTGATTTTCTTTGTGCCGCGCGTCACAGCTTTGGCCGCCGATGAGGAGATGGCAGACAAAACGGCGGAGTTTTGCTCCGAGCTGCTCCGGCTCGTAAACGAGGAGCGGGAAAAAGCTGGCGCAGCGCCCCTTGAGATGCACGAGGAGCTTGTTAAGGCGGCGCAGCTGCGCGCCGAAGAAGCCGCCGAGAAGTTTTCCCACACGCGGCCGGACGGGACGCGCTGGTCCACCGTCTTTGCCGAATATGAGCTGAAATACACGGCGGCCGGCGAAAACCTCGCCGCAGGATTTCGCACTGCGGCGGCCATGGTGAAGGCGTGGATGAATTCGGAAGGCCACAGAGCCAACATCCTCGCGGAGGATTTTATATACATCGCCTTCGGATGCTTCGTCCGGGAGGACGGGAGGATGTACGTCGCCCAGCTGTTTTTCACACCGGCTAAATAATATTGAACTATCAGATTATCGCGGTCATATAGTTTTACAGAACGGCGCAGCGCGCACCCAAAAACGGGTGCGCGCTGCGCCGTTTATTCCTGTTTGCGCAAGACGTGTTTGCGGCGTCGCCGCCAGTGGGGATTGCCCGCTTCGGTGTGCCGACGGTTTTTCCGGCACGTCCTGATTTTCGCTGTTTACCGGAGCGTTGCGGTTTTTATCTGCCTATCAGTACGTTCCGGTAATATTGACTACCTATTGGTTCATTTCGTATGAGCAGGCATCCGCCGTTTTCGTTTCGCCCTTTCCTAAAGCTTTCCTGTTTTCTGATGCCGCATGCGCAGGCCGTGGTCGAGGATGCGCTTGCGCAGGCGCAGGTTTCGGGGCGTGACCTCAAGGAGCTCATCGTCCGCTAGGAACTCAAGGCACTGCTCCAGACTCATGATTTTCGGCGGGATAAGGCGCAGGGCATCGTCACTGCCGGCGGCGCGCATATTCGTCAGCTGTTTCTTTTTACAGACGTTCACGGTGATGTCCCCCGCCTTGGGCGACACGCCCACGATCATGCCGCCGTACACGGGCGTTCCGGCACCGATGAACAGCTGACCCCGCTCCTGAGCGCCGTGAAGGCCGTACGTCACCGCCTCGCCCGTCTCGAAGGCCACGAGGGAGCCGCTCGTCCGGCGTGTCAAATCCCCCTTAAACGGCTCGTACCGCTCAAACACCATGCTCATGACCCCTTCGCCACGGGTGTCCGTGAGGAACTCGCTGCGGTAGCCGAAAAGGCCACGGGAGGGGATGAGAAACTGCACGCGCAGTCGGTTGCCCACGGGGGTGATGTCCAGCATTTCGCCCCGCCGGGCGCCCAGCTTTTCGATGACGGCGCCGACGCAGTTTTCAGGTACGTCCGCCACAAGGCGCTCGATGGGCTCAAGGAGCGTGCCGTCCTCCGCTTCTTTCATCAGCACACGGGGCGGGGAGACTTGAAACTCGTACCCCTCCCGGCGCATCGTCTCAATGAGAATGGAAAGGTGCATCTCGCCCCGCCCTGCCACGTTGAAGCTCTCGGAGTTGGGCACTTCCGTCACCCGGAGAGAGACGTCTTTCAGGGTCTCCTTTATGAGCCGGTCGCGGATGTTGCGGGTGGTGACGTATTTGCCCTCCCGTCCGGCGAAGGGACTGTCGTTCACGGAGAAGGTCATCTCAATGGTGGGCGCGGAGATGT
>DUPW01000097.1 GCA_012838125.1 Papillibacter sp. | reverse complement strand
TGCCGCGGTATTTTTCAGGGGTGTACTTTTTGTTTTTCTCCTTCGCAATCCAGTAGGCGTCCATAATGGCCCGCATGACGGCGTCCAGGTCCTCGTCATCCATGGTACCGCCGGCAAACAGGCCGCGCACGTCGCTCACAAGCTGTTCGGCGTACTGCCGGCCGCGGCGCCCGTGTTTCTCGCCGGCCAGCCGGATGAATTCATCGTTTTCCGTGAGAAGGTAGTTGACATCCACGCCCAGCGTCTCGGCCAGCCGCCCGTAAACTTCCCGCTTTTTCGGGTACGTCTCCAGATTCTCGTACCCCACCACCGTTCTCAAAGAGACGCCGATGGCCTTCGCCAGCTCCGCCTGCGTCAATCCCTTGTTTAAACGCGCCTGCCGAACCTTTTCACCGAATCTCACAGCGATCACCCTTCCTCCAAGTGTGCAAAATAATTTCACATTACGGCTTGACACAGGAAGAATAATTTCGTATAATTCCGGATGTGAAGATATCTTGCGCATTTATCATAAAATATATTGCGCATGATGTCAAGGGGAATTTGCTTTGCACCTTGTCAAGTTCATATCCGGCGGCAACGGTACGTTGCTTGGCAAGCCCGATGAGGGGGAGCGCGTCGGACGGTGCGCCAGGACCTTCTCCAACAGAGAAGCGAGCGGGAAAGCCGATCCGAAGGGCGGCTGTGGCAGGCCGCTTCGCCACGACCTTGCCAAGAGGATAATGATACTCCCGTCCAGCCACAGCCACAAGCAATGGGGGCGGCCAGCGGAGAACCCGGTGGAGGAAACTGTCCTGTGATGCGGCGCCCACCGCAGCCGTTGCAGCCGCCCATTGGCTCGGGAAGTGGTGTCAAATAGAGCCAAAGGTGCTGGAAACGCTCCGGCACGTAATATTGTTTGAGAGCGCAGGAGATGAAAGGGTTCTCGCGCGCCGGTGTGGGTTAAAATTCCAATTAGAAAAACCAGAAATAGAAGCATTTTACATGGAAAAATGACCTGTCAAAGTGGAAAAAACAGTGCCGGCGCAGAAGGTTGGCCAAGTGCACAAAACGCGGCGGGAGGGATTTAGTTTTGTGCGGAATTTCCAGCATCTCATTGACAATTCTTTTTTATATGGTACAATAAGACCAAACTGAGTGTTTCGCCCCTTCTTTGGCGAAGCGCTTTTCTCTTTTTTCGGCTCGACTACATCTTTTATTCATATACATGGAGGTAAACAGCAATGTCATTTCTCATATCTCATGAAAATTGCCGAAGGCTCCACGAGCAGATTACAGCCATAACAGCGTGCGCGACGGCGCTTGAAAAGGAAAATAAGCGCCTTGACGAGGAACTGTCTTACTTAACAGGAGTGTATCTCCCCCAGATAAAAAAACTGCTTGCGGAAGCCGAATGCGACGATGCCCATGGGATGGCCGTTCCGCAGGCGGTGATTGGAAGTGACGTTAACGTGACCGATATGGACACGGACGAGGAATTTCATTTCCGTATTGTAAGCTCCGCCACCTTTGAGTTGGAGGGGGATGACGTGACCTTTTCGTCGCCCATCGGGAAAGCCCTTATGATGCGCAAGGTGGGGGATATTGTGGAGTTTAATGCGCCTATCGGCACTATTCGTTATAAAATCGTCTCCATTACCCTCAACTCTGATATCGACTTTACGAATCACAAAAGCGTCCAGACTGTTTAAACACTCCAGCTGTTTCATATAAACGGCCGAACGCGTCGACGTGCGGCCGCTCTTTTTTAACTGAGACTGAAAAGCGCCGATTTTGCCCATAATGTTGCCAGACGAATACCCTTTGGAGTTGACAACTATGAAACTCTCCCTTCGTTTGGCGCGGCTGGGCTACGGCGCTTTTGCGCTTTTTGCGGCCCTTCTATTTTTCCTCGGGCTGTTTCGCCCTGTGATGTCAAACGCCGAACGGGTGGCCGCCGGCGTTCTCCTGTTCTGCCCCACGGGCGCTTTTGCCCTGTGGGGCCTTTCGGCGTTCATTAGCCGGTGGAAAACGCGCCGGGCCGTTATCTTTCTCGCCGTCCTGTGCCTTGCCGTCAAGCTCCTGTGGGTTTTGACGGTCCGTGTGGCGCCGGCGGTGGACTATAAGACGTTTTACGACACCGCCGCGGCCCTCGCCGAAAGGGGCCGTATCTCAAGCCGGTACGCTGCCCTCTTTCCCCACATCATGGGCTACGCTCTGTTTCTAAGCGGCCTGTTTCGCATGTTCGGAAAGGGTGTTGAGGTGGCGATTCTGGCAAACGTGGTGATTTCCACCCTCTCCATGCTGCTTATCTTCTATATCTGCGATAAGATTGCCTCCCGCCGCGCCGCCGTTGCCGCGGCGCTTTTGTGGACGGGCTATCCCGCCCAGACCATGTTCAATATGTTCGTCCTCTCCGAGCCCCTATACAGCCTGATGCTTCTTCTTATCTGGGCGGCGGTTGTGTACGTGGAGGGGCGCATGGACTTTCGCCATCAAGGCATCCTCGTGGCGGCCGGAGTCATCCTGCCGCTGATGCTGGCGCTGCTCAATATGCTCCGACCTATCGCCCTCGTTCAGCTTCTGGCGTTTCTGATTTACGCCGCCCTCGGCCTTCGGAAAAACAGGGGCGTGAAAAGGGCGCGGCTTTTTGCCGTGGCCTTGAGTGTTCTCATCTGCTATTTTTCCTTCGGCGCCATGACGTCCGCCTATCTTACTGAGCGCCTTGGGGAGAACCCCGCCACCCTGCCGGGATACAACATCTACGTGGGGTTTAACCCCATAAGCCGCGGGACGTGGAACCAGGAGGATTCGGCGCGCCTGTTTCAGTACAGCGCCCGCCCCGGGTGGGACGCCGGACGCACCCAGCGCCAGATGCTTCAGGACGCCCTCAATCGCCTGCGGGGTGAGAAGGGGGAGCTGCCAAGCCTTCTGCTGGATAAATTCCTCATCCTCCTGGGGGACGACAGCGCCGCCGTTTTCTACGCCGGCGACGCCATCCCCCAACCACGGATGGCGGCCATTCTCAGTAACGTCTTTTACTACTCCATGGTTTTGCTGGCCCTTGTGGGCGCGGTGAAGGCGATGCGGGAAAAAAGCATATCGCCGCTTCTTATGATTTCTCTTTTCGGTTTGGGGCTCACGGCGGCGCAGCTTCTGGTGGAGGTGGCGGGGCGGTATCACTATTCAATCTCCCTGTCCCTTTTGATTACGGCCGCCTGCGCCTTCGGCAAAAACACAAAGGATAACGATTCTTATTCTCATAAAACTGACCACTCCACCAAACTTTGTTAAATTTGCAAACAAGGCTTGCCAAATAATTAACAATCCAGTAGAATGAGAGCGTAAGATATTCCAGAATAAACCGCATGGAAATGATAAGCGGTTGTATTGCTTTGAAGGGAGAGACGATTTATGGTCCTTAAAGACAAAGTGGCGGTTGTAACAGGAGCCAGCTCCGGCATGGGGTACGTGATTGCTGCGGAATATGCCAAAGAGGGGGCAAAAGTCCTCGCCGTGGCGCGCCGGGCGGAGCGTCTTGAAAACCTCGTGAAGGAGACGGAGGGGTATGCCGGCAAGGTGGTGGCGTACGCGGCGGATCTTTCCAATATGGACGCGGCGGAGAAGATTATCGACGAAGCGGTACGCCAGTTCGGGAAAGTGGACATCCTCGTCAACAACGCCGGCATCATGGACGATTTCAGTCCCGTGGGCCAGTTTAAGAACGAGATGCTCGACAAAATCATGAAAGTCAACGTCAATGCGCCCTTCTATTCCTCCCGCCGGGCCATCGAAGCCTTTGAAAAACAGGGGAGTGGCGGATCCATCATCAACATCGCCTCCGTCGCCGGTCTTTACGGCGGACGCGGCGGCGCCGTCTACGTGGCGTCGAAACACGCCATAGTGGGCCTGACGAAGAATACCGCTTTCCACTACAGGGACAAGAACATTCGCTGCAACGCCATCTGCCCCGGAGGCATCGAGACGGAAGTGGGCGCCGGCGAGTTTATGAAGAACGTGAACGCAGAGGCGGCCCAGGAAATGTACAAGGGTATTGGGACCATGCCCCGTCAGGGCAAGTCCGAGGAGATTGCCAGCGTGGCCCTCTTCCTCGCCTCAGACGCCGCGTCCTACATTAGCGGCCAGGCCATCGCCGTGGACGGCGGCTGGACCAGCTACTAAGCCTTTCGGGAGCGTGTGGGTTTCGACCTGCTATAGAGATATAAGTTTCCATGAAAAAACCGTTGTGCCGGCCGGCACAACGGTTTTTCTATGACTATATGGATTTTACAGGAACGCAGCGGCCTTGAAGGCGGATTTCGTGGCTTCTGCGATGGTCTTGGCCTCGATGGCATCGCCCACCACGAAGACTTCCGTCTCCGGCGCGCAGCGGCGGAGGCTGTCGGCCACTTCAAAGCGCGGCCGCATGCCGAGAGCCAGAAGGACAGTGTCCGCCTCGAAAGTGACGTCTTCGTTCGTCTCAAGGTTGAGGCAGACGATACCTGCGTCCGTGACTTCCTTCAGCTGATGGGAGGTGTGGATGGGGGTGTTGTGCTCCTTCAGCGCATCCATCAATTCGAACATGGCGCCGCCGGAGGTCTGCATAAGGGCTCTGAGGTTCGGCTGCATTTCCACGATGGTGACCTCGTGGCCCTTTTTGCCGAGGTCGATGGCGCACTCCACGCCCACGGCGCCGGCGCCCACGACGACGACTTTCTTGCCAACGGTGACTTTGCCCATATCGGCGTCCGCCGCCCAGTGGACGTGGGGCTTGTCGATACCCGGCAGGCTCTTCGGGATAATAGGATCGGCGCCCACGGCGATGATGAGGGCGTCAAAGTTCTCTTTTTCAAGCAGCTCCGGCGTGGCTTCCGTGTTGAGGAGCACGCGCGCCGCGGCTTTCGCGCCCTGATGCTGCAGGTACTTGAGGTAATCCTGCATGTCGATTTTGAAGGAGGGAGCTGCGGCGGGAATGACGTTGCCGCCCAGCGTATCCGTCTTCTCGTAGAGGGTGACCTCGTGGCCGCGGTCGAGGAGGGTGAGCATGGCGACGATGCCCGCCGGGCCGCCGCCCACGACGCCGACGCGCTTCTTAACAGGCGCCTTCGGCACGATGCCGCCGGGGAAGTCGCACTCTTCACCCAGCATGGGGTTGACGGCGCAGTTGATGACCGCCGGAACGAGCAGACGCCGTCCGCAGTACTGGCAGCGCAGGCAGGGGCGGTGGTCATCTTCCCGGCCGAGGGCGAACTTGCGGGGCATTTCGGGGTCCGCCAGCAGCGGGCGGCACATGGCCACGAAGTCGGCTTTGCCGGTGGCGATGATTTCCTCGGCGTCCTTCAGGTTCATGATGGAGCCGACGGTGCAGACCAGAAGGTCCGGGAAGGCCTTTTTAATCTTCTCCGCCCAGTGGACGTTGAACTGACGCGGCATCATCCAGTTCTGGTACCAGTACTTCATGTACTGGAATTCGCCGTGCAGGCCGGCGGAGACGTGGAGGATGTCAATCTTATCCTTAAACATCTCGAGGTACTTGAGGGTCTCCTCGAAGTGCATACCGTCGGGATGGAACTCCTCGGCGGAGATGCGGAACTCGATGACGAAGTCCTCGCCGCACAGCTCCCGAACGCGGTCAAGCACCTCGATGGTAAAGCGGGTGCGGTTTTCGAGGGAGCCGCCGTATTCGTCGGTGCGGAAGTTGTAGAGGGTGCTGGCAAACTGGGAGATGAGGTTGCCGTGGCCGCCGTGAATCATGCACATTTTGAAGCCGGCGCGCTTGCAGCGGTAGGCCGCCTGAGCGTACTTCTCCACGGTGGCCTTAATCATTTCCTTCGTCATTTCGATGGTGGGAACCGGCTCCTCGCCCATTTTGGCGGCGTAGGCCTGCTCACGGGCGGATATGTACGAGGAGGGGGCGACGGCGGGGCGGCCCGTGTGCTGGCGCATGGAGTCTTTACCGCCGTGGTTAATTTCCAGAGACGGCTGGCAGCCGTAGCTGTGGCACATCTCGGCAAACCGCGTCAGCGGCAGGATGCACTCGTCGGTGCCGATATCCAGCTGGCGCTCCTCGTCCCGAGACTCCTCATAGTCGATAATGGAGTTGCCCACGTGGATGACGCCCACGCCGTTCTGGGCGAAGGGGCGGAAAAAGTCCACGAATTCCTTTGTCACCCGCCCGTCTTTGCTGGCGAGGTTCGGAGAAGGCGGGGCCATTTCAATACGATTTCGGAACTGGACGCCCCGAACTCGAATTGGTTCAAAGATGTGTTTATACGCAGATCCCATGAAAAATCCTCCCTGAATTTTTTGTATCTTATTATACCACAGGTTGTACGTGTTTTGAAGAAGGAAAGGGGGGCTGAGTGAAAATATCAGCCCCGCCTTTTGTGCAGTTAGTGCTGTGCCGCGACTTTTTTCGATGGATCAACCCAGTCAAGGTCGGCGCGGGCTTTGCCAAAGCCGGCATCTTCGTAACCGCCCCGGAAGCTACTCATCCGCTCCTCCATCTGCCGGCGCATTTCTTCCAGACGCTTGACGCCCTCGGGTGTACAGTAGTTTTCGATGATTTCATGCTGCTGGCGGGCCATCTGCTCCGGATTCGGATAGGGGATGACAAGGGGCTGGTCGTTTTCAATGCCCGCTTTCAGGTGGTTTGCCAGCTCAATGGGGTCCATGCCCTGGGCGTGGATGGACTTTAAGAGGTCGATGGTCTTATCCGTGACGTTATAGCCGGTGTTGCGCAGGTGAGCGGGGCGGTATTTTTCCGCTTCGCCGATGTTGGAGTTGATGTTGCCCGGGCAGAGGACCGTGGCGCCGCCGCCGTAGGGCTTTAAGGACTCATTATAGCTGTATATGAGGTTGTTGACGGCGGCTTTGGCGGCGGAGTACGGCGCCGTGGTGGGGCCGGCCATGAAGGCGCCCATGGAGGATGTGGCCGCCACGTGAAATTCCTCCTTGTGACCGTAGGCCTTCACCATGCGGGGGACGAAAATCACAAGGCCGTTCACCACAGCGTGGAGGCACACGCCCATGACCCAGTCGTAATCGTCAAAGGTGGAGGCTTCCGCCGGACCGAAGGAGTTGACGCCCGCCGTCTGGATGAGAAGGTGGGGCGGGCCGCCGAATACCTCTTCCACTTTGTCCGCTGCGGCGGTGTAGGCCGTGCGGTCGGTGATGTCCACCTGAATGGGGAGGATGTTCTCCCGCTTTATGCCGTAGGCCACCAGTTCCTCCACGGCGCTATCCAGCGCTTCCTGACGAATGTCGGCTATGGCCACGCGCATGCCGGCCTTGCCGAACACCTTGGCCTGACCCAGACCGGCACCGGAGGCGCCGCCTGTGATAAATGCGATTTTTCCAGCGAAGTTCTTCATAGCGAGTACTCCTTTATCTCAAAATCTCAAATTTTCTTCCATTTCACAGTGACGCTGGGGTGCAGGGCGTGCTATTTGCGCTTTTCCGGCAGAATCCATTCAAGGTCGGACTTTGCCTGACCGAAGGGCTCGATGGGCCCGCTCACAACGGAGGTATCCGTCTGCAGGAAGCCCTTCATCTCCTCGGCAATCTTGCGTTTTTCCTCCTCCTGCTCGCGCATGCCTTCCACCGTGAGGTACTGGATGACCTTCCGAAACTCCCGCTGGAGCATCTCCTCAGCGTTGTCGTAGGGGATGGCAAGGGGCAGCTCGTTTTCGATGGCTGCCTTGAGGTTCTTCGCCAGTTCAACGGGGTCCATACCCGTGGCGTGGATGGACTTGAGCATGTTAATCGTGCCTTCGGAGACGTGGTAGCCCGTGTTGGCAAGGTGCGCAGGACGGGTGAGGATGGCCTCGCCGATGTTGGAGTTAATGTTCGCCGGGCACTGGACTGTGACGCCGATGCCATAGGGTTTGAGGGCCTCATAGTAGCTGTAAGCGAGGTTGTTCACCGCCGCCTTCGAGCAGGAGTAGGGGGCGTCCGTGGCGAAGCCGCTGAAGGCGCCGAGGGAGGAGACGATGGCGATGTGGGCGCCCTCCTGATTGATAGTTCCGTTTACCTTGTTATACGCCTTAATCATCCGCGGCACGAAGATGACCATGCCGTTGATGACGCCGAAGAGGTTCACGCCGAGAACCCAGTCGAAGTCCTCGAAGGTGGAGGCCTCCGCCGGGCCGAAGGTGTTGACACCCGCCGTCTGAATGAGAAGCTGCGGAGGGCCGCCCCAGTGGGCTTCGGCCTTGTCCGCCGCGGCGATGTACTGCTCCCGGTTGGTGAGGTCCATCTGGATGCCGAGGGCGTCAATGCCGAGGCTTTTCAGTTCCGCAAGGGCCTTATCGAGAGCCTCCTGACGGATGTCCACGATGGTGACTTTAGCGCCGAGGCCGCCGAACAGTTTAGCCTGTCCGAGACCGGCACCGGAGGCGCCGCCTGTGATAAACGCAATCTTTCCGGAAAAGTCTTTCATACCAGTTGCTCCTTTATGTAAATTTTATTTATAACATATAAGGTGCCGCCCCGGCGGGAAGAGAGCTGTCAGGGTGCGCCGCGCCCCATGGCAAGGGCGCAGTATGGGATTTTTTGCATACCGCCATTATATCATAGAGGGCTTTGCAATCATAATCACAATGTGACAAAAATTCCAAAACCAAAACTGTTGTTTCTGCTTAATTGGGATGATTCGCACAAAAAACATCTTGTAGACGCATGCCGTCTATGGGAAGATAGTATGTGTAAGAAGGTGAGGGCGCGTCGATGCGCCGGTGAGAAAGGAGGCCGTATATGTACTATCTCAGACCTGCATACCGCCAGCCCGGATACCCCACAGTCAAAGCGAGGCTTTACCTCAGTGACGAGGAGGCGGAAGTACCGCTGCCGGATTATCCCATCACGCCCGAGGAAAACTTCAGGCGCATTGCGGAGCGCCGTGAGCCTCTGTGGACACCTAATTCTATGACGGACATGCACATTCTTATGCTTCCTCAGATAGGCGACGGAGACCCAATCGGGCCGGATTTCCGCCGCAAGGCAACGGAAAACTACGAGTTTAAGGACTGGTTCGGCGTACCCATGACGTGGGTCGTCTCCGCCGGCGGGCCCATAAACACCCCCGGCACCCGCCTGCTGGAGGACGTCACCGAGTGGGAGAAGGTGATCAAGTTTCCCGATTTAGCCCGCTGGGACTGGAAAGGGCCGGCCGAGCGCTTCTTCAAGACGGAATACCGCCCCGGGCGGGTTGTTCAGGTTGTTGTGGGCATGTGCTGCACGGAGCAGCTCGTGTCCGTGATGGGCGGGTACGCCGAGGCGATGCTGGCCATGGCCACGGAGCCGGAGGCGGTGCGGGACTTTTTTGACCGGGTGGCGGACCACGTCATCTCTCTTGTGGACCTATTCTGCTCCCTCTATCCCGTTAACCTCATGACTATACACGACGACTGGGGCACGGAGAAGGACACCTTCTTCTCCCCGCAGATGATGGAACAGCTCGTTTTTGAGCCCACGAAACGGATTCTTGACCACATCAAGTCAAAAGGTGTATACTGCATGATACATACATGTGGGAATATCACCCGCTTCGTCCCGTACATGATAGAAATGGGCGCCGATTTCCTGCAGATTCAGCGCCGAGCTGTTGACATCCCCGCCCTGAAGGAAAAGTACGGCGACAAAATCGGCTTTAACGTCATGATTGAAGACCTCCAGCCGCAGGATACGCCTGAGGAGATTATCGGGAAGGTGCGCCGGACCGTTGACCTCTATGGAGCGGGCGGCGGCGCGTTTGTGAGCCTGATTGAAAGCGACCCCCAGCGGCTTTGGCTGGAGGTTTCCGAACTGTACGCCTACAGCCGCCAGTTTTACGACGAGGAGCGGGAAAAGGCGAAAAAAGGCGTGTTTGCGCGCCGCTGAGACGGATTGAATCTCCGTTCAAAACAAAACCTTTTCCCAAAGGGGCAAAGGAAAGGATAGGTTATGAGCGAAAAGCGGGATTTTAAAGAAAAAATCGAGGCGTTTATATACGACTTTCCCGTCTGCGAGTTCTTTTATCTGACGCCAGAGGATCTTGTGTTTTCCGACAAGGTGCGTTTTATCTGCGAAACGGAGTGTACGCGCTACGGGAAATGCTGGGCCTGCCCGCCGGCGGCTCCGCCCATTGATAAATGCATCGAAAGGTGCCGAAACTATCAGCACGTTTTCCTGTTTTCAACGGTGGGGGAAGTGTCCGACAGCCTGAATATGTCGGCCTGCCTTGCGGCAAAGCGCAATCACGAGGAGGTCACGCTCCAGCTGCGGGAGCGGTTTCGGGAGGAGTTCGGGGAGGACGTCCTCGCCCTCTCCACGGGCTGCACCCTGTGCGACACCTGCGCCTATCCCGCAGAGCCCTGCCGCCACCCCGACAAACGGCTGTCCACAATTGAAAGCCACGGCATCCTGCTCCTTGGCACCGTTGAAAAAGTCGGGGCGTGTTACGAGTGTACGAGCGAGACGGTGGTGTTCTTCAGCCTGCTCTTTTTCAACGACTGAAAGCATCGCCGTTAAAGCCATAAAAACAGACGAGCAGTATCCTCTCCGGGTTGTCTGAAGAGGGCGCGTATCGTGTTAGGAGGTCATGCGCATGATGGAAGACACTTTCGTAATGCTCAAGCCGGACTGCATGAAAAGAGGTCTCGTGGGAGAAATCATCACGCGGATTGAGCGCAAGGGTTACCGGATTATCGACGCGAAAATGATGAAGCTATCGGTCAAGTTCCTCTACGAGCACTATGCCCACATCGCCGACCAGCCGTTTTTCTCGGAAGTGCTGCGCTATATGATGTCGGGCCCTGTGTTCGGCATGCATATACGGGGAGAGCGGGCCGTAACGGGCATGCGTCTTCTGGCGGGAGCCACGAAGTTTGAAGATGCGCTGCCCGGTTCCATCCGAGGTGACTACGCCACGGGGACGGTCAACAACCTCATCCACTGCTCCCATACGGCGGAGAATGCGCAAATCGAGATGAAGCGCTTCTTCGGCACCATTGTCCTTTAACAGAAAAGCGCGAAAAAGCGGGATCGATTCGATCCCGCTTTTTTTGCATGTAGCCTATACTTTAATAACTGTGCCCGGCACGAAGGTGGGGCCGGCGGGCTCCTCCGACATCGTCTCCATCCTGACGCGGAAGGCCTCGGCGTCCGAGCCGTACTCCTCCGGTTTATAGAGGGTGCGGCCGTAGACGTACCCGTAGCCCAGTGCCTTGTTGACCCGGGGCGACAGGGACACGGCGAAGGGGATATAGTAGCCCTCCTTGGCGAACAGGTCGATTTTGGACTCCACTTCCCGGCGCACGTCCTCATCAGACACGGCGGGATTGTCAATCACATCCTGGGCGTTGAGGCCGCCCATGAAGATGACCTTGCCGCTGTAGTCCCGCGCCCAGCGCTCTAAATCGTTTACCGGCTGGGCCGGGTCGAGGACGTCCACGCCCATGGCGATGATATCGTCCACGATGCGGTCGATTCTGCCGCAGGAGTGCATGTTGAAGTAGATGTCCAGCTCGTGGGTGGCGTCCACTACCCTTTGCACGTGGGGCTTTATGTACTCGCGCCAGAAATCGGGGCGGAAGAACAGGTCCTTCTGGCTGCCCCAGTCGTCCTGAAAGTGAATCATGTCCACGTCGTAGTACTTTTTGAGATAGCGAATCTGCTCAATTTTGAAATCGCACAGGCGGGAGAAGAAGGCGGAGCAGGCCTCCGGCTCCGTGTAGATGGCGCACAGAGCCTCCTCAAAGCCCATGAGGTCGTGCAGGCGCTCGAAAGGGCCGGATACCAGCATGGCGCAGAGAATTTTCGTAGGGTCCTTTTCCGGCACGTCGCGCCTTGCGCAGGCCTCCCAGTCTATTTCAGACAGGTCCGGCCACTTGATGACGGACTCCCACTCCGTAATGTCCTCCAAAACGGGCTTGTGCCCCACCGTTACGACGGGACTTAAGGGCATGGACTCGTCCACTGACCAGTGCACGCCGAACCAGTCGTAGCCTTTGCGGCCTTCGGGGCGGTCCTTGAGGGCGCTGGGCACAATCATTTGCAGAAGTCCCGGCTGGTAGGCCACATAGTCCGGGCCCTCCCGGCGAATCATTCTGAGGAAGTTTTCGCGTTCCGTAATCATGATACTCTCCCTTGCTTTCCTTCATTTTCTTTCAGTATGATGAACAAACGAAGCAAAGTCAAGGCGGGGTATTAAAGCGATGTGTACAAAATTCGTACTATAAAATTGGA
The DNA here is from genome assembly GCA_012838125.1 of Papillibacter sp. Classification (GTDB taxonomy): domain Bacteria; phylum Bacillota; class Clostridia; order Oscillospirales; family Oscillospiraceae; genus Sporobacter. The sequence goes on along the minus strand of DUPW01000097.1, from coordinate 4,703 downwards.
AGGCTCCCGCCCTTTAGGCGGGAGCCTGTGCTTGAACCGAGGTTCAATTTATTATCTTAGTGTATGCGGATGGGGTATGTTGCGGTTTGGATGCTGATATCAAGCATGCCGCAGCTTTGGACGCATCTTTTAGTTTTCCGCGCCTTCCGAGGCGGCCTTCCTGCACTCCTCGGCGAAATTCTTGCCGAAATCGAGGGCTTTTTTGCGTGTTTCCTCGTCCGGCGACCAGAGGACTTTAAGCCCCTCTCCAAGGCGGGCAAATCCGGCGTCATCCAGCATGGTGTTTAAGATGCCCACCCCTTCGCCGCTCCAGCCGTAACAGCCGAAGGCGGCGGCAAATTTGCCCTGAAACTTCATCTCCTTTACAAGGTAGAGGAAGCCTGCCATGGAGTGCAGGATGCCTCGGGCGTTCGTGGGGGAGCCGGCGAGGACGGCCTTTGAGCGGAACACTTCCGTTAACACGTCGTTTTCGTCACTTTTTGCGATGTTAAACACCTTGACGGCAACGGAGCTGTCCGCCGCTACGATACCCTCTGCGATGGCTTCCGCCAGATGGCGCGTGCCGCTCCACATGGTGTCGTAGACGATGGTAATCTGGTTTTCCTGATAAACCCGGCACCACTTGGCGTACTTTTCGATGATTTGCCCGGGATTGTCCCGCCAGATAACGCCGTGGCTCGTGGCGATGATGTCGATGGGCAGGTTCATGGCAATAATCTCGTCTAACTTTTTGCGGACGAGGGGGGACAGGGGCGTGAGGATGTTTGCGTAATACTTCATCGCCTCGTATTCCAGAGTACAGGGGTCGGCCTCGTCGTTAAACAGGCCGGAGACGGCGTAGTGCTGGCCGAAGGCGTCGTTGCTAAAGAGGATGTTGTCTCCCGTGAGGTAGGTGGCCATACTGTCCGGCCAGTGGAGCATGGGCATCTCCACAAACACCAGCTCTTTGCCGTTTCCCACGGGGAGCTTGTCCCCCGTTTTGACAACGTGGAAGTCCCAGTCGGCGTGGTACTGCCCTTTGAGGGATTTAACGGCGTTGGCGGTACAGTAAATCGGCGTGTTCGGGATTTTCCTCATAAGAGCGGGGAGGGCGCCGCTGTGGTCCACCTCGCCGTGGTTGACGACGATGGAGTCGATTTTGTTGAGGACGCCTTCCGCCTCAAGATTGGCTACGAATTCCTCCGCGTAGGGCGCCCAGACCGTATCAATGAGGACGGTTTTCTCCTCCTCCACGAGATAGGCATTATACGAGGAGCCGTGCTCTGTGGACAGTTCGTTTCCATGGAATCGGCGCAGTTCCCAGTCTGTTTTGCCAACCCAGCTGACGTTTCCTTTAATGGGCCGTTTCATAATCATCCGTCCTTTCGTTCGGTATACCTTCTCTGCTCATCTATCGTTTCGCTCAGATTATGAGCGCAGTGCGCCAAGCAGGTCCGTGAGGTCGTTGTATACGACGATATCGGCAAAGGGCGCAAAGTCCTCCTTCGTCGTGGTGCCCGTTGTGACGGCGGCGAAGGCGATGCCGGCATTACGGGCGGCTTCGGCGTCTATGACCGTATCCCCCACGTAGAGGGTGTCCTTTTCCGTAGCGTGAAGGCGCTTGAGGGCTGCCTGGAGCGCCTCGGGGTGGGGCTTATGGTTTGTCACATCCTCGTAGCCCACCACCACATCAATCAGGTGCTCAATCTGGCGGAGGCGGAGGAGTTCCGCAATGCGAAAGCGGGGTTTCGATGAGACGATGCCGGTCTTAAATCCACGGTTTTTCAAGAATGTGAGCAGCTCCACGCAGCCGGGGAGGAGATTGGTGCCGGGGGACATGATGTCGTCGGCCTTTTTCATGAAGAGGCTGGTGAAGTTTTTGGCCAATTCCGGGTCTGTGTTGCCTGTGACGTGGGTAAAGGCGTTCGGGAGCGTCATGCCCACGGTGCGGCAGATTGTGTCGCTGTCTAAGGCGGGGTAGCCCATCTGTGTGAGGGCGGCGTTAAAGGAACCGATGATACCGACGGTGGCGTCGGCGAGGGTATAGTCAAAGTCGAAGAGGTAAACGCTGTGCATAATAATCTCCTTCTCTCTCTAAGTAGGCGAGACGATGGTGCCGCCGCCGATGACGGAGTCCCCGTCGTAGAACACGGCGGCTTGTCCCGGTGTGAGGGCGCGCTGGGGCGTATCGAATTTTACGGTGATGCGGCCGCCAACCGGCGGATAAATGGTGGCGGGGGCCTCCTTGTGGCTGTACCGCGCCTTGACGCCGGCGCGGATGGGGGCGGTGATATCCGAAACGGAGATGAGGTTGAAGTCCGAAACTTCCATCCTGTCGCTGTAGAGGTCCTCCTCGTCTCCAATGTAGACGGTGTTCGTCTCTGCGTCTTTTCGCACCACGTATTTCGGCCGGTCAAAGGCAAGTCCCAGCCCGCGGCGCTGGCCGATGGTGTAGTGGATGATGCCCCGATGCGTTCCGAGGACGTTTCCCTGCAAATCCTTGAAGGGGCCCGGTTCGGAGCGCAGACCGTAGACCTCCTCGAGGAACTTTGCATAGTCTCCCTCCGGCACGAAGCAGATATCCTGACTGTCCGGCTTGCGGGCGTTTATGAGCGAGCGGGAGTCTGCCATCTCCCGTACCTGCGTTTTCGTGTAAACGCCGAGGGGGAGCAGCGTGCGGGAAAGCTGCTCCTGGGTGAGGGAGTAGAGGACGTAGGTCTGGTCCTTTGAGACGTCCACGGACTTTTTCAGCAGGTACCGCCCCGTCTCCTCACTGTATTCAATGCGGGCGTAGTGGCCCGTTGCGATGCGGTCGAATCCGAGCAGGCGGGCCCGCTCGATGAGCTTGTCAAACTTGATAAAGCGGTTGCAGTCGATGCAGGGGTTGGGGGTGTTGCCTGTTTTGTAGGCTTCGGCGAAGCGATCAATCACCGTCTGGTGAAACAGGTCAGAGAAGTTAAAGACATGGTGGTCAATCCCCAGTTTATAGCACACGCTGCGGGCGTCCTCCACATCGGAGAGGGAGCAGCAGACCCGGGTGACGGTATCAAGCCCGATGTCCTCGTTTGAAAAGAGTTTGAGGGTGGCGCCGATGACCTCGTACCCCTGTTCCATTAAAAGCGCCGCTGTGACGGAACTGTCCACGCCGCCGCTCATGGCGGCCATGACCTTGTTGTTCATTGCCGGCTCCTGTCGTATCCAAGAATGAGATGCACTGTATATATTATCCTATTATTCTACAGTATACCCACCGGCTCTTCAAGTGCGGTGTGGCTAGACGATTAAAATCAGGCCGATGACCGTCAGGCATGCGCCAATGAGGGTCGTGATAGACGGCCGCTCACCGAGAAAAAGCACGGAGCACAAAATCGTTACCACAGGGGAGCAGGCCATGATGAGCATGACAATGGGGGCGTTGCCGTTTTTCAGGGCGGCGAAATACGCCAGGTCCCCGATGAGCATGGCCATAATAGCCTCGGCGAAGATGAGCAGAATCGCGCGGAAAGGAACAGTCCGCAGCTCCTGCAGGCCGCCGGAGAGCATCGTCCATAAAAGCAGGATGAGAGCTGCAAAAAACGTGCGCAGGGAAAGCCCCGTAATGGGGTGAAGGGATTCTAAGCCGCTTTTTGCAAAAAGGGGGGAGATTCCCCAGCAAATCATGCCAATAAGGGCGAGAATGTAGACCATTTCCGGCCTCCTTTGCGTGTGATGGGCCTGTCTAACTGTATGAAAAAACCGATGGGTTTAGAAACGGAGACGATAAATACTTTTTTCCGCCTGAGAAATACTATAGCGGCAAGGAGAGGTGAAAATGAAAAGAGCCATCCCGCGCCGCCTTCTGTGCGGGGCGATATGCCTGCTTTTGGTGATGACGGCGCCGCCGCCATCCCGCGCCGCCGCGTCCTTAGACCCCTACATGGCGGACACCCTTCTCTCAGGCAAAGTGGAGACGCTTCCCTGGGAGAAAGAGGGCGACTTCCTCAAAGCCCAGCGAAAGTCGAGATGCAGTATTCTGATGGCGGCGTACCGGACCGTTTTGAAAGACCCCCTTCCCGGGGAGGAGTACAACGTCCATCTCGCCGCCCGCTATATCTGCGGCACGGTGCTTAAGCCCGGGGAGGTGTTCTCCCAGAACAAAAGGGCAGGGCCCTACACCCCCGCCCGCGGGTACCGGAAAGGCCCCACTTACGAGGGGACGCGGTTTATTGAGACGGACGGCGGCGGCGTGTGCAAAGTGGCCTCCACGCTCTATAACGTGGCCGTCATGGCCAATCTGAAAATAGTGGAGCGGCACAACCACGGGATGCCCGTCCCCTACGTCCCTTATGGGCAGGACGCCACGGTGAGCTACGGCGTGAAGGATTTTCGCTTCCAGAACAACACAAGCCACCCCATCCTGATATGGGCGGAGGGCATCGACAATGAGTTGTACATCGCCCTGTACGGGCAGACGATGCCCCCGGAGGTGCTCTGGAGCCACGATGTGCTTAACGTGACAAAGGCGCCGGAAATCATTGTGAAGAACAAAAACCTCAGTCCCGGAGAAAGGCGCGTCGCCCACGAGGGGATGGACGGCGCCGTTGTACGCACCCAGATTACGCTCTTTTATCCCGACGGCACCAGCGTGATAAAGGACATGGGGCAAAAGACGTATAAGCCCCTGCCGTGGATTTACGAGGTCGGACCGGAACAAGAAACGGGGCGCTCAGGCAGTTAACCTGAGC
>DUPW01000096.1 GCA_012838125.1 Papillibacter sp. | reverse complement strand
GCAGGGTTCCTTATTGGAACCCTGCCGTTTTCTTTTCTATGCTCATTTCGCTTACTCCGCCGCCTTTGTTTAGTCCGCATCTTTCCGGCCAAATCTCCTGTGCCGCGAAACTTCGCCGCACTGACTTGGCCGCATAATGCTCTGCCGCACTAACTCAGACCGCGTCTTTCCAGCTAAATATACCGCAAAACTTCGTTGCACTGACTTGGTCGCATATTGCTCCGCCACGTTTGCTCGCTCAGTTAAATAGATTACAAACGCAATATTTCCGCCTTGCGCGGTTTCTCTGCGTGTTTAGAGAGGCACATCCTTGTCTGCTTCTGCGTATTTCTCTCCCCTTCACCCTATCGCGTTCCTGCGCACCCTCAACGCGCCCTCCAGCGATGCTCAGGAAGCCTCTCGCCCTTTCACCGGCGCTTAATATCCGCCCGCCGCAGGCTCGTTTTCGCAGGCAGGAAGCTGTGCCGCGGTGATATGCCGCCGCATGCTCTTTTATCCCCCACACTATGCGCCTTCGGCGGCGTAACCGGCCGCCTTAAAAAAGCGCTCAATGGGCACCGGCCCGCCGAGGATCTCCCGGGCGATGTACACAGTTCCGTCCGCCCGGGCCTTCCGCAGCCATTGGACGAGGGTGATTCTCCCCTGTGAAATTTCAAGGGCCGTTATACTCAGAAGGTGCACGCAGCACCCGTCGTTAAAGTAGGGCACCTCGCCGGGCTTTGGCATCACGGCCCGATGGGTATGCCCGGCAACGAGGGCAACGCGGCGCTCCTTAGTCCACTGCCTGAGTACGTCCTCCACTTTGTCCTTCAGTCTCCGGCTCTTGGCGGCGCTGGTGGGGTCCTTCACCCCCAATAGCTCAAGGGGGCGCCAGAGCTTGCGCACCAGAAAACGTGCAAGAGGCCAGAGGGCGTCGTTAAAGAAATCGGCCTGATGGCCGTGGATGAGGAGAATCTCATGGGGCGAATCCTTCCACTTGAGCACAACCCCTTCATGCACCGGCAGATTCGGGAGCAGAGGCCGCGGTTTCCGCCCCAGAATCGGCTCGTACGTTGAGAGAATCTCCGGATGCCTCCCCTTTTCAATATCATGGTTGCCCCAGAGCATCATAAGGCGCCCCGCAAGATAAAAGCGGCGCAGCAGCCTGAAGATGTCGGAGTGGGCTGTTGTGATATCCTGCATCCTCTTGTTTTCCCAGAGCTCGTCGCCGTCCCCCAGCTCGATGTACTGAAACCCCTCCCGATAGTAATGCAGCAACGCCGCCTGATAGACCGTCCTGTTTTTGGCGAAGTTATCCCCCTGATTGCCGATGCCGCGGTGGATATCGCTCATCATAACAATCTTTGAATCTTCGTTCAATATAATGCGCAGTGCCTTTTCATACACGGCGTCGATTCTTTTTAGACGTGACATACCATTTCACCGTTTTCTATTTCACGTTCAGATTCCGCAGAGGGCCGTGGGCCGTGAGCAGCCCCCGTCCGCGGATGCTGCGGTGGAGCGCCGCATACAGTTTCGGGGCTTTTGCCTGAAGATGGCCCAAGACTTCCTCCATCCCCGAAAGGTTCCTGACGGCGCGGGCATAAAGGCGCGCCGCGCGGCGCAGTTTTATGCGGGTCATCCACGCGAAAAGCCCCTTCTGGGTGTCAGGCTGCGTTGTATGAGGGCGCGTGAAGGTGACGAAAACTGTTTCGTCCACCCGCCCGATTTCCCACGGTGTGTAGCCGACGTTAAAGAGGGCGTTGTAGACCGCCTGCGCCATCTCCACGCTCTTAAACGTCACAGACCCGCGCAAAGCCATGTCCTCCGGTGGGGCGTACAGCCCCGGCCGGTGGCCCGCCAACCACCAGTGGCGCTCCTCCAGGGTAAAGAGGGCGCTGTCCCGGTGAAAGAGCGTCATCATCATCACCGGCCACTCCTCTTCCGGCACGCAGGCGTAATAGGGGCCTGTATACAGGTCAGAGACGGAGACGTCCGGCCTGTCGGTGTAGTACAGCCCCATTTCCGCGCCGACGGATAGGCCGTACTGCCCCTTCCACAGCGCCAAAAGCCAGTGCCTGCCCTCAAACTCGAAGGCAACGGGCTCACAGTGGAGAATCATTCCACAGGGTGCCGCCGCTTCGTCGTACAGCCGGCAGTACCCGTACCGGCGCTGCCACGCATCTTTTCGGGAGACGAGGATATCCTGGCTCGAGTCGTAATCAAACCCCATCTCCGTAAGGCACGCCGCTGCACCCTCACCCGGCTTATCACCGCTGCCCTTCTTCTTCACGGGAGCTCGTGTTTTCATAAGCTCCCATTCCATCCGCCACAGGAAAACAGCCAGAACAACGCAGGAGACGCATAGCGCCGCGATGAAAATCCAAAACTCCGGCATCCGGACCAAAACGGTAACCATGACTCCCATATAGACCGGCTCCCTCCCAAACAGTCTCACTTCATCTTATTCACGCCAGCGCCAAATCGTACAACACAGTGAAAGGTTTCACGAAATGACAAAAGAGCCGAAATTCCTTTCGGCTCTTTTGTTGAACGTATATTCAGTTTATGCTTCGCCCTGTTTAAGCGCATCCGCCAGGGCATCGAGGGCCTCCATGACCCCTTCCTGCCGGATGCTGGGGACGGCGTCAGAATTATCAGCCATCACCACACCGCAGAGGGTGGCGCTTATATCCCCGAGAATCATCTTGCCCGTATCAATGGCAGAGAGCTTCTGAGGCCCGCTTCCGCCACGCACAAGGATGAGGCCGGCGCGCTTCTTTTTGGGGACCGGTTCCTCATGCCGAAGGTATTTGGCGCACCAGTACATCTGAAGGCGGCTGAGCACCACAAGCAGCTGCCCGGTAAGCTCCGAAAAGTTCACCGGCGAGGCGATGACGATATTGTCCGCCTCGTCGATGTCGCTGTAGAGCGCCTGCATACCGTCTTTTATGCTGCAGCCGCGGTTTTTCCAGCAGTAGCGGCAGTCGATGCAGGGCCTTATGTCGCAGTCGTAGGCCCGCACGACCTTGATTTCGCCGCCGAGCCGCTGGGAGAGGGCGTCAACGAGGGCGGCGGTGTTCCCATTTTTTCTGGGGGAACCGTTAAATATCAGCGTTTTCATTATATGTCGCCTTTGCTGTCGTTAGAATTCACCGTCAAGTTCCACGTCGAAAACGGCTTCTATGCTGATAATCTGCTTGATGTTGCCGTTAATATTCGCGATTTTCGAGGTGAAGGGCTTAATCTCGCCCTGGGAGCGGACGGCCGGCGAATCGGAGAGCTGTTCCGGCGCGATGCGGGCCACGTCCTGAACTCCGTCCACAATCATACCCACCAGTTCCGAGCGCAAGGTGATGACGATAATGCAGGCACGGTCGTCGTACACCCGTGACTCAAAGCCCAGCTTGCGCCGCATATCGATGACCGGCACGATGGTACCGCGGATGTTGATGATGCCGCTGCAGAAATCCAGCATGTTCGGGATGGGCGAAGCCTCCTGATACTCAATAATTTCCTGAACGAGGCCGATGTCGATACCGAACTCGATTTTGTCCACCGTGAAGATAAGGTATTCGCGGATATCGTCTCCCGGGCCCTTTTCTAAGATTTCATCCATATTCGTGACCCTCCTAGCATTCGGCCGCAAGGCCGTTGACATCGACGATGAGGTTTATCGAGCCGTCACCCAGTATGGCGCACCCGCCGATTCCCTGCAGGTTCGAGGAACATTTCTCCAAGTAGCTGGGCAGCTTTTTCACCACAACCTGATACTCCCCGTCGAGATGGTCGAAGAAGATGCAGAAATCCCGCTCGTCGGAGGAAAGATGCATAATCATGCCGTCTGCTATCTCCGTTACGGTGTCGTGTATGTTGAAGAACCGGCTCAGGCGCATAAGCGGATACACCTTGCCGAGAATCATCATCATCTCGTTGCCCTCAGGATCTTTGAAAACATCCTCAGGCGACGGCTTGATGGCCGACAGGACGTTCACCGTCGGCACGATGAAGTTCATTTTACCGACGCTGAATTTCATCCCGTCCACAATGGTGAGGGTGAGGGGAATGCGAATGGTGTGGACGGTGCCCTGACCGGGGGTGCTGTCCACCGAGACGGCGCCGCCGATGTAGGCGATGTTCTTGCGGACAACGTCCATGCCCACGCCGCGGCCGGAATACTCTGTCACCTGCTCCTTCGTGGAGAAACCGGGCAGGAAAATGAGGTTATAGATTTCCCGGTCCGTCAACTCCGACTCCGGTTTCGTCAGAAGCCCCTTCTCCCGGGCCTTCTGGAGAATCTTGTCCTTGTTCAGGCCGGCACCGTCGTCTGTAACGGTGACCACCACGTCGCTGCCCGTCATCTTCGCCTCAAGGATAATCCTGCCGTTTTCAGGCTTGCCCAGCTCACGGCGCCTTTCGGGGCTTTCAACGCCGTGGTCAACGGAGTTGCGAATGATGTGAAGCAGCGGGTCGGAGAGGTAGTCGATGACGTTTTTGTCCACTTCCGTGTCCTCGCCGATGACTTCAAGCTGAATCTGTTTGCCGAACCGGCGGGACATATCCCGCACCAGCCGGCGCATCTTCTGGAACAGCGTGGACATGGGAATCATGCGGATGGACATGACAATGTCCTGCAGCTCGTTAATCAGGGAGTGGAGCTGCTGCGCCGCCATGTCAAAGCTCTCGTGGGGCCGGTCCCCGAAGTCGGCGTTGTTCACCACCATGGACTGGGCCGTGACGATTTCGCCCACGATGTTGAGGAGACTGTCGAGCTTGTTGACGTTCACGCTGATGAAGTTCTGCTTGGCAACCGTCTCAAAGGACGTCATGCCGTTATTAACCTGAGCCGCGGCCGCGTCGCCGTTTCCGTTTGAAGCCGCCTCCGCCTCGGGCGCCGGCGGCGTCTCCGGAGCAGACGCCTTCACTTCAGGTGTCTCCACGGCGGGCGCCGCCGCAGGTTTGACATCGGCGCCCTGGCCCTTTGCCTCAGGCTGAGTGCGCATCTCAATGGGAATGTCCTCGCTGTCTTCCCCCACCGGGCTTAATGTCACGGCCTTAACAAACAGCGTCTCATCGAGAACGGCCTTTATCTCGGCGGGGCTTTCGCTGGTTTGGATGTAGAGAATAAACCCGTTATTAACGATATCCTCCGCCGCGGAGCTTGCGGAGAGGTCCGCCGGCAGATAAGAGAGGCGCACATTCATTTTCTGCAGCACCTGGACAATGCCGAAGGCCCGCAGGTTTTCCATCTGGCAGTCTTTTTCAAAATGGACGGTGGCTTTATAAATGGCACTGTCCGCGGCGGGTGCGGCCGGCTCGGCCTGCGCGTCTTCCGCCTCAGCTTCCGTCGTGTTCATTTCCGCTTCTTCCGCGGCGGCATCCACGGCTTCTTCTTCCGCCCCTGCGCCTTCGGGCGCTTCGGGCGCTTCGGGCGTCGTCTCCTCGCCCTCTATCTGGCGAATCAGCACTTCAACCCGCTCTCTCAGCGGCAGGGAATCGCCATTGGGCGTCTGCTTGTCGAGGAGCTTCGCCATTTCCGCGTTAAAAAACGACACGGACGAGAACATCACGTCAAACAGCGCAGGCCACGCCGCGCCCGGGTCTTTCCCTTCGCGGATGAGAGTGAACATATCCTCCAGCTTATGGGAGAGGATGGACAGTTCCTCAAACTCCATCATGGCCGACGCGCCTTTTATGGTGTGCATGATGCGGAAGACCTCGCCGATTTGGTCGGCGTCGAGCTTCTGCCCGTTTTCTCCGGCAAGGAGTGTGTTTTCCAGTGCTTCGAGCAACTGCTGCGTTTCGTATATGTACGCGTCAAGCATGGACTCGTCCACGTTCAACCATCCCTTTCATAAAATGCTACGGCGCGGAGAGAAAACTAGGCGAGCTTATCGATGGCGGCTATTATTCCCTCTTCTTTAAACGGTTTAACGATAAAACCCTTGGCGCCGCTGAGAATCGCTTCCCGCACCATCGCCTCCTGACCCATGGCCGAGACCATGATGACTTTCGCTTTTGGATTGATGGCGATGATTTCCTTTAGCGCCTTCAGCCCGTCCATCTCCGGCATGGTGATGTCCATCGTCACGATATCCGGCATAAACTGCTTGTACCGTTCGACGGCAATCTTGCCGTTTTCCGCTTCGGCAACGACCTCATGCGCGCATTTTTTGAGCATGTTTTTTATTGTAATTCGCATAAAAGCCGCATCGTCCACAATCATTATCTTTGCCATTTTGTTACCCTCCGACATATGTGAAATGATGAAATCGAAATCAAATAACCTTGACAGCTCTGTCAATCATTTTGATGGTCAGTTCTCCGGTGTCCACGTTAAATATAATCGTTCGCCCTTTATTGCCGCCCGTATCCTGCGCCACCAGCTCGATGCCGAGCCTCTGAAGCGTCTCGATACTGCTCTGCACGTTCCTTTTGCCGATGTCGCCTATACTTGAACCGGACTTCAATGCAAACATGGCCGCACCGCCGGCAATCTTCGCCCTGAGCCGGTTGCGCCGGGCGCCTTTTGCCACCAGCAGTTCCACGAGGTCTTCAATCCCGGAATCGGCAAATTTCGCCCGGGAATGACCCCCGGATCCAAATTCCCCTATTCTCGGTAAAAGCGCATGTAAAAGTCCGCCTATCTTTATCCCCGGATCGTATATCGCAACGCCGATGCACGACCCCAGACCGAGCGAATGCAGAGTTTGCGGCGGCCGCGCTATTTTCATCATTGCGATGTTAACCGCAATACTGTTTTGGTTCATTTATTCAAATCCCAACGACTTCAATATTTTTCCGCACGACTGTTCATCCGGGAGAAGGATAATGTCCCCCATAATGCACTCATCGTTATTAAAGAGCTCCGACTTAAAGACGATGGCAAAATCACCGGCTTTGCCCGCCTCCGCCAGAACGACGCTCAACACGGCGCCCACCATGTCCACGCAGAGATACGGTGTGGACTGATTAGCGCACAGTCCAGTCATTTCGCATATAGCCGTCAGATAGGAGCCCCCGAGAATATTCACCGTTTCGGATACCACCGATTCTTCCAGTTCCGAAAGCTGCCAGATAGCGCCCGATGTCTCGCGCCCGATGTCGCCGAGCATCATGTTGATGATGCGGTCGGCCTGTTCAAGGTTGAGGACAACCATAAAAAAGGCGGAAACATCACCACTGAGCTCGATAAGACCGGAAGCCACCGTTTTATCAGGGCCACCCAACCGGTCAGGAACATCGTTGAGCGGGACGAGCTCTACATCCGGAATAGACTGCACAATCGGCCTATCCAGAAGCGCAGCGAGCGCCGTAGCCGCGTGACCCGCACCGATATTGGCTATCTCGCGCAATACATCCTTCTTCTCGCTGTCGATATGCTCATCTTGCCCGTTCATTGACTTCCTCCCGTTCATATATAAATCCTCTCATCTTTAGTATTTCGGCATTTTTTCAACTAAATTAACGACTGCCCGCGTGAATTCGACAAGTTTTTTATTTTTCTCTCCCCGCCCAAAGTCGGAAACTGTTATAATGGATGCAAAAAGAGTCTCCTTTGGCGGAATTTGAGAAAACCCGGCTTAATGTTATCAAAAAAGAAACGATATGTATAGAGGAGAAACTCTTGAGGGCGCAGACGCTTTGCGCAAGACAAGGAGCTGATTCACGATGTCATCGGTTAATTCAACAAACGGCGCCGCAGGCGCAAACACTTCCCGCATCACGGGTATGTTCTCCGGTCTGGATATCGACGCCATGGTGAAGTCCATGGCCTCCAAACAGCAACAGAAAATCGATCAGGCCTTCCAGCGCCAGCAGAGGCAGACATGGCTGAAAGAGGCTCTGGGCACCGTCCGAAACGATATCAACACCTTCATGAGCACCTATATCAATTCGGACGCCACCAACAGCATGTTCCGCACCTCCACCTTCTACAGCTACAAGGTCACGACCGACAGTACCTCGCCGGCGGTGTCCCTAACCGCCACCTCCTCCGCCGTGGAGGGGCGCTATTCCGTGGAAGTGCTGCAGCTGGCCAAAAACGCCAGCGTGGAGAGCGCCGGAAGGATTTCAAAGGACGGGTTGGAAATCTCCGCCCGGAATACGGATACCCTCGAGCAGCTCAGCTTCGCCAACGAGCTGAAGTTTGACGCCTCGGGGAAAATCTCCTTTGCCATCAACGGCAAAACCTTTTCCTTCTCGAAGGGCACCACCCTTCAAACCTTCCTGAACACCATCAACAACGACAAGGACGCCAACGTCACCATCAAATACAGCCGCCTGACGGACAGTTTCACCATTAGCTCCAATGTGGGCGGGGAGGACGGCTCCGTCCTTATCCGCAACATCTCCGGCAATGCCTTCGGTGAAAACGGCGCGTTTCAAATCGCGGAAGGCCTTGTGAAAAACGGCGTGAACGCAAAAGCCGTCATCAACAACACGGAAATCACCCGCTCCACCAACGATTTCACCATCGACGGCGTCACCTTCAGTCTCAGGGACGAAACCGCCGGAAAAACCCACTTCCTCGTAGAGCGGGACTACAGCGCCACGGTGGACACGGTTAAATCCTTCGTGGAGGCGTACAATAAACTCACAAAGCAGCTGAAGGACCTCCTTACGGAAGACGATCACTCACGGAAATACCCGCCCCTTACGGACGCGCAGAAAAAGGATATGAAGGACTCGGAGATTGAAGCGTGGGAGAAGATGGCCAAAAGCGGCCTGCTGCGAAACAACACCACCATCCGGAGCCTCCTCAATACGCTTCGAGGCGCCTTCTTTACCGCGCTGGGCGGCACGGGGCAGAACATGTCCAGCATCGGCATCACAACCGCCGGATACTTCGAGGCTAACGCCGGCCAGCTGGTGGTGGACGAAGAAAAACTCCTTAAAGCCCTTGAAAACGACGGCGAGAGTGTTGTGAAGATGTTCACCGGAAACGACGCTGCGCAAAAGGGTCTGATTTACCGGTTCAGAGACGCTTTTACGCTAGCGCGCAAGAACATCGCCTACAACGTCGATGAAATCAACGATAAAATCAAGGGTTTTGACCGTGTCATCCTGCAGCTCTCCCGGCGGTATGACGAAATTTCCGATAAGTTCTACAGCAAATTCGCGGCCATGGAAACGGCACTGGCAAGGCTCAACTCGCAGGCCGGTTTTATCAGCCAGCTCTTTACCTCGCCCTGATAAACGGGAAAACTACAGGAAACAGGAGTTAGACAAATGAACTACAGAAAAGCAAATTTAAAAGACGAGTACCTCAAGCAAAGCGTCTTCACGGCCAGCCCCGCCGAACTGATTGTCATGCTCTTTGATGCCTGCATCAAAAACCTCAAGCTCGCCGACATCCTCTTAAATGAGGACGGCCGCATTGGGGACGCCGGCCTGCGTCTGTCGAAGGCGCAGGAGATTATCGGGGAACTGATTGCCAGCCTCAACAGCGACATCCCCCTCTCACAGGAGATTTTGCCGGTTTACCAGTTCCTGCTTACGTCCATCCGCGATATGAACCTGAAAAAAGACCTCACCCAGCTGCCCGGCATCCTGGAAGTCCTCGAGTCCATGCGCGACACGTGGGAACAGGTGGCTAAGACAGCGGTGCGGTATAACAAGGGGGTCAGCGTCGGATGAATCAGGCGCACAAGGCGCTTTCCTCCGTCTACGAGCAGGCCCTGGCAGAGGCCCGCAAGCTCCTGCAATACGCTTGGGACCATTACGATGAGGCCGCCTGCGACGACCCGGAGCGCCTTACGCAGATTCTCGACGGCCGCGACGAAATCATAAATACCCTCGCCGCTCTCGACGAACAGGCGGCGCTACTCCAGCAGGGGCTGTCCGGAAACGGTCAGGCCCTGCCTGAGTCTCTTAGGGCCCTAAAGGGCGACGTTCTGAAAACACTCGCCGCGGTGAAAGAGCGGGACGAGGCCTTCGCCGCCGTCATCAGGAAAAGCCTTGAGCAGCTGAAATCCCTTACGCTCAAAGCCCGTGACATGAAAAAGCTCGCGCGCTTCATCGGCGAAGTCCCCCAATCCGGCGAAACGATAGACTATTCGCGATAAATACTGACGAGGAAGGTGCGCTATGGACATTCAAGGCATCAGACGGCCCGGCGGCATTTCGGGTGTAAACGTTCCGGCGGCATCGGCCAGCCGCGGCGATTCATCCGGCGGGTTTAAGCAGTCCCTGCACCAGCATCTCAAGGATGATATGCGCGACCAGGCTGACAAACTCCTTTCGGAGATGCGCGCTCTGGCCGACGAACTGACGTCAAGAGTCGACATCGCCGGCTTCGAGCGGTATCGCGCCCTTCTGCAGCAGCTCCTCGGGGATATCGCCAAGCACGCCTACGTCTTTGTGGACGAACGGGTGCGGGACCCGCGGGGCGGGCACCGTATCTTCTCGGCCTTAAGTGTCATCGACGAAAAACTCGACGCTCTGGCCAAATCCATTCTGGAGGAAAACCAAAACCGGCTCGATTTCCTCAGCCGTGTGGACGAGTTGCGGGGCCTCATTATGGACATCCTCCTCTAGGCGGTTCACAAAACGATACGCCTGTTAAATATTTGACAACATATGGGAAAAATCAACTTTTTTCCGCGAGCATTTGAATGAAAACACGCCCCGATTTTTGTAATATATGATGATATTACGACAATTTAATGGATTTCACGCGATTCCTATCGATAACTCAATTAGAGGGAGATCTTTTTCTCGAAAACTGGTTTGAGGGTGATGAAATGAGTAAGGAGAAGAAAATTGCAGCGAAACCGAAGGAGTATAAGTACTCGCGCTTTAGAATGATGAGCCTCACATCTAAAGCGTTACTCTGTTTCGCTCTGCTGACGGTCTCGGCCATCCTATTGGTCCTGCTTGCCGTGATCGATATTCGTGGGCTGCTATCGTTAAGCAATATGGTGTATTACATAATCGTGGGCGTCGTGTGTGCCTGGTTCCTTTTTGTTTGTGCATATTCCTATATATATACGTTGACAGGAGCGTTGCCAAGTATCTGCTCGGCTTGGGATTTGGTATCAATAAGCTGGCAGAGGGCGACCTTGCCTATTTCGATAATGACCTTGTCATCGACGAGCGCACAAAGGACGAGACGCACCTACTGGCTCTCGCCTTTCTCGGTCTCGTTAACAATACACGCAACAAGGTGATAGACGCCCGTGCTATCGCCGACGGCGACCTCACTGCGTTCCTCCACGTCAACAGCGATCAGGACGTTTTGGGCAACGCCCTTTTGACTATGATTCACAACCTGCACCGCGTCGTCAGCGCCATCTCGGCGGCGGCAGATCAGGTTGCCTCCGGCGCAGCCCTGGTGGCCGATTCCAGCTTCGCCCTCTCTCAGGGTGCTACGGTTCAGGCCAGCTCCATCCAGCAGCTGACGGCGTCGCTGGTTGAAATCGGCTCCCAGACGAACGAGAACGCCAAGAACGCCGAGAAAGCCAACGAACTGGCTCAGAAGACGAAGGAATTCGCCGCCGAGGGCAACGAGCACATGCAGGATATGCTCAACGCCATGGAGGAGATTAACACCTCCTCGGCGAACATCAGCAAAATCATCAAAGTCATTGACGATATCGCCTTCCAGACGAACATTCTGGCGCTCAACGCCGCTGTGGAAGCGGCCCGCGCCGGCCAGAACGGCAAGGGCTTTGCCGTCGTGGCAGAGGAAGTGCGCAACCTCGCAGCCCGTTCGGCTAACGCCGCCCGCGAAACGGCCGACCTCATCGAAGGTTCCATGGACAAGGTGTCCGTCGGTACGAAGATTGCCGCCAACACGGCGGAAGCTCTGAGCAACATCGTGGAGCAGATTGACAAGGCCGCAGACCTCATCTCGTCCATCGCCGTGGCTTCCATGCAGCAGGCGGCCGCCATCGAACAGGTGAACAGCGGCATCACGCAGGTCTCGCAGGTCGTTCAAACGAACGCTGCCACCAGCCAGGAAAGCGCCGCCGCCAGCGAGGAGCTCAGCAGTCAGGCTGCCCAACTTAAGGAGGCCATCAGCGTGTTTAAGCTGCGCCGCAGTCAGGAGAAGAAGTCCATGTCCATCCTGAAGGAACTGGCGGCTCCGGTGCAGCCGGTGGCCCTGAACAAGCCCGCCCCCGCCATCTCGCTCAGCGACGGGGATTTCGACCAGAAATACTAAACGTACATAACTCAAAACAGACTATAAACCGTCATGTCGCCCGGGAGGTATTATGCCCAGTGCCTCCCGGGCGTCCGTTACACATCCCTACCCAGCGTTGACTTATAGGCCAGTCGTTTCAGGAGGAGTTTGCTTGGTTCAAATAACAGATACGGAATTTCGGAAAATCTCCGATTATGTCAAGCGCCATTACGGCATTGAACTGAAAAATGAAAAGCGCGCTCTCGTGACGAGCCGCCTGCACAGCATCCTCACGGAGCACGGGTTTACTTCCTTTTCCCAGTATTTTGACTATGTCATTTCGGATAAATCAGGCCAGGCCGCCATTGCCATGATGAATAAAATCACCACAAACCACACCTACTTCATGCGGGAGGCCGAACATTTCGATTACCTGAAAAACCATGTCCTGCCGTGGGTTAAATCCGTCTCCGCGCGGGAGAAGGATGTGCGTATATGGAGCGCCGGCTGCTCTACGGGTCAGGAGCCCTATACGCTGGCCATGATTATGAACGATTTTTTCGGGCCGGAAAAGCCCTATTGGGACACACGCATCCTCGCCACAGATATTTCCCTCAAAGCCCTTGACGCAGCAAAAAAGGGCGTATATTCTGATAAAGATATCGAACCCATCCCGCCCACGTGGCGGCTGTCTCACTTTGACCGCATAGATAAAACAAGCTACAGCGTGAAGGAGTCCATTAGAAGCGACGTGATTTTCCGCCGCTTCAACCTCATGGATGACCACTTCCCTTTTAAGAGGAAGTTCCACGCCATCTTCTGCCGCAACGTCATGATTTACTTCAACAACGAGACGAAATATGAGCTTGTTCGAAAATTTTACGATATCACGGAAAAAGGCGGTTATCTCTTCATCGGGCACGCGGAGTCTCTAAACCGCGACCTTACTGACTATAAGTTCGTCAAACCGGCCATATACAGGAAAGAATAGGAGTCAGTGCATGGCACACAAAATACGCGCTTTGATCGTCGATGACAGCGCCGTTTTTCGAACCGCCGTCAAAAAAGCTCTTGATGCCGACCCTCTCATCGAAGTGGTGGCCACAGCGACGGACCCCTTCGATGCGCGGGATAAAATCATGGAGACAAGCCCTGACGTGATGGTCTGCGACGTGGTGATGCCGCGCATGAACGGCATCGAGTTTATCCGCCGTCTGCTTCCACAGTACCCCATTAAAGTTGTCGTCGTCAGCTCCATCAGCGAAGCCGTTCTGGACGCCATGAACGCCGGCGCCGTGGACTTCGTGGCAAAGCCCGACCTTACCATCGGGCGCACCAGCAGGCACTTTACGGACGAACTTATCGAGAAAATAAAGGTCGCCGCCGACGCGAAGACCTTTATCAACGGGGCGTCCACCAGCGTAAAGCCGAAGCCCTCTGCCCCCGACCCCGAAACCTGCTGCAACCCCACGAAGCGGCTTATTGCCATCGGCGCCTCCACAGGCGGCACTGAAGCCATCTTTGAAGTGCTCAGCCAGCTGCCCCCCACCGTTCCGGGCATCCTCATCGTTCAGCACATTCCCCCCGAGTTTTCCCGGATGTTCGCAGAGCGTCTCGATAAGCTCCTGCCCCTCAATGTGCGGGAGGCGCGAAACGGCGACTACGTGGAACCGGGTCACGTTTTGATTGCCCCAGGGGATAAGCATATCGTGGTGAAGAAACTGGGCTCCCGCCTGCGGGTGGAAGTGGCCCCCGGCGAAAAGGTGAACGGCCACTGCCCTTCCGTGGACGTGCTGTTTCACTCCGTCAGCCGCCAGTGCGCCGCCGACTCCGTGGGCGTCATCTTGACCGGCATGGGAAACGACGGTGCCGCAGGCCTTCTGGCCATGCGTCAAAACGGCGCCCGCACCATCGGGCAGGACGAGGAGACCTCCATCGTCTACGGTATGCCCCGTGTGGCATACGAAATCGGCGCGGTGGAGCGTCAGGTTCCCCTCTCAGGCGTGGCCGGCGCCATTATGCAATTTATCACAAGCTGAGTTTACGGGTTCACCCCGACGATATGGAGATACCGTATCTTCGCCCATTCGTACGTCCCCAGTGACGTAAAGAGCTGGTCGTCCGTGTGGGAGGCGATGAGGATATCCCAGAGGTTTTCAGGCGCCCCCGTCTCCACCACAAACAGCGAGTGCTGAAAGCGCACGCCGTTAAAGGAGAGCTGGATAATGTCACCGGGCATCAAGTCCCCCATCCCCGCCTCCACGGCAAAGGGCCCAGGGCCGCCTGTCTTTCGCACCAGAAAATCCCGCAGAAACTCCACCCCCGTCCAGGAGGGCGACTTGTTGCTTGCGCTTATGTAAAACCACCCGAACACCGGCGTGTAGTTCATGACACTTGCCCCGGCGTAAAGGCACTGGGAGACGAAATTTGTGCAGTCTCCGCCGATGTTGTCATAGTTATAGTATTGCGGGTTGCGGTCGTGAGCCCAGCGGATGGCGTACTCAACGGCCCTGTCGCGGTCATAGAGCATCTTGCTTTCCCCCTCATGTCATTAAAAATGCCGCCGAGACATAATATGCCTGCGGCACACAAGGCGCGCCGCAGGCAATTTAGGCTTACGATGACGGGGTTTCACATGCTCCGCCGGTTTTGAGTCAAGCGACGGGATGAGACTGCTTTTCCGCTCGATAGTGCGGTGTGCTAGACGCTCACTGGGGATTTTAATGACAGAGAAGCTTAGATTGAACGCGCGTTCAAAACAATTTCGGGTAAGTATCAATGAAATAACGGTTTGAACGGCAGTTCAAGCTAATGTTTTTGCTCCCCAAGCCGCCCTTTTCATCTTCGCCGCCGGCCCTTTCGTCCTATAACGAGATGCCGCGCCGGTTACGCGTCGAGCATTTTCAGGATATCGGCCTTGGGGCGGGCACCCACAGTCGTTTGAACCACCTGTCCGTTTTTGATGACGGCCAGCATCGGGATGCTCATCACGCGGAAGGCCTGCGCAAGCTCCGGCTCATCGTCCACGTTGACTTTGCCGACTTTAATGGCGGGCATCTCCTGCGCAATTTCGTCGATGATGGGCGAGACCATCCGGCAGGGGCCGCACCACGCCGCCCAGAAATCAAGTAAAACGGGTTTGTCCGACTGGAGGACTTCCTTTTCAAAATTATCTTTCGTTATCGTCAGTGTCATAAGCTCGCTCCTTTTCCATTTTTTCGTTCATTCTATTATACCCTATTACTGCACAGATTCGCGAAAAAGTCAATTTTTGCGTGCAAAATACAATGCGTAATTCAATGTTTTTGGGAAACATTATCATAAGGAATCGAAGTGAAAGGAGCATTTCTATGAAAGCATCTGTTCGCAAGGAAGACTGCATCTCCTGTGGCGTCTGCGTCGCCACCTGCCCCGAGGTATTCCGTTTTGACGACGACGGCCTTGCCGAAGCGTATCAGGACCCCACCGCCGAGACCATCGATGCGGCTAAAGACGCCCGAGATTCCTGCCCGGTGAGCATTATCGACATCGAGGAGTGACCCCTCGCCATACATGCAATAAGTCATTCGGCCTTCCCTTCCCGGGAAGGCCGAATTTCGTTTTTCTTGGGGTTTTCCGGCTCCATGCCCGGCGTTTTCGGATTTCGTCGGATACAGGGTGCTCTGGATGCCCCGTGAGCAGTTTCTTGCCTGTCTTTGCCCTGTCCCCACTCTGCCCGAATGAAGGCCGCCCAATACCGGCTCACCCTTCCCACACGCCCTTCCCAGCACCCCGTTGCCGCGGGAATAGTGCATCGCGGTCACCTTGTCGGCACCGAGCGGAGATATGCGCCCATTGCCTCCGCCGTAAAAAAGACCACCTTGCCTTCGTCGCCGCCGCCGAGCGAAAAAGCCAACAGTCTTGCCCTCATCGTCGCGCCGGGAGTAGCAACGGCGGGCACACCTGAATACATTGATACTGCAATAATCGAGGTGATGTCTATTGGATGCAAGAGAACTCTTTGCGCGTCTTATCCGGTGCGAAGCCGAAGGCGAAGGTCTTGACGGCATGCGCGCCGTTGCCACAGTGGTCATGAACCGCGTCCACGTTGCGTACGGCGAATACCAGCGTGTCTGTCAGGGCGACCTGCGCCGTGTCATTGAACAGTATTGCCAGTTTACATGTTACAAGACAACGGTATACGGCGAGCCAAACCATCAAAACGTTTGGGTCATGACTCCGGAACCGATTCATTACGAGGTGGCCGACTGGGCCATACAGGGCGGCATTTTCTCCGGCGTCGGCTCTGAATCGCTCTGGTATATGAATCCGTTCAATCCCGTCTGTCCGGACCCGTTCCCCTACAACGGAACAGGCTACTGGTTCACCCGTGTCAATGAGCATTGTTTTTACAATCCAACAGCTTTGTATGCACAAACTTAATAAAGGTGGTTAAAGAATGAGCAGAAACTTAAACTGGACAGATAACAAAGTATTCGGCGTCGGCCAGCAGTCAAACCCATCGAACGCCGGCGTGATGGGCTTTACCTATCAGGAAAAACAAAAGCAGCAGGTCTCCCCCGCTACATACGCCGGATCGAAACCCCAGAGCGCGGATGTCGCCGGCGCCCAGTACACAGACCCGAACGTTAACCAGAACGTCGCCGGCGCCCAGTACACAGATCCGAACGTCAATCAGAACGTCGCCGGCGAGACGTATCAGGACCCGACCAAGCACCAAAATGTCGCCGGTGCACAATACGTCGAACCGAAAAGCGGCGTCGCAGGCGCACAATTCACCGAACCGAAAAGCGGTGTCGCAGGCGCGGGAAGCGGCTATCCCGGCATGCATAACCCCACCCACAACCAAACCCTCGCCCAGACGATGCCCCTTTCCATGACGTCAATGCCCACAGACTTTATCGAGCAGGGCCCGCCGCCTGTGACAAGCCCCGGATATATCCCCGGGTATCTCAAATCTCTCATTGGCCAACCCGTTCGGGCCGAGTTTTCCATCGGTTCGAATCTCCTGACAGACCGCACCGGAATCGTCCGGGAAGTGGGCGTCAACTACTTCGTTTTAGAGGATATCGTCACCCGCTCCCGCGTCATGTGCGATCTGTATTCCGTTAAATTCGTCACATCGCTCTAGCTCTCCTTGCTTCATCTTCTCCATAGCAAAACGCCCCCGAAGACGTCTTCGGGGGCGTTTTATTGCGCTTTTTACTTGCTGTAGTTGATGCGGGACTGCTTGTAGAGTTCCTCCCGGAAAGCGGGCGTGAGGTACTGCAGGCCGTTGAAGTTGAAGAAGGAGGGCTTTTCGGGGCGGCAGAACTTGTCCGCGTACTCCCGGGCCATTCTTCTCTGCTCTTCTTCAGAGGTGGTCTCAGGATCGAAGGGTTCGGGCAGAACACCAATCATAATCTGGTCGCCGTAGAGCTCGTAGATCTTGTGGGTGTCGTTCATCGCCTGACCGCCCCAAGCGTCCCAACCGGCTTTAATCATGTTGGGAACCTGCTTGAGAAGCTGGCCGCAGCTGTGCAGCTCGGCGAAGCGGCCCTTGGAGTGGATGAAGTCGGTGACGCGCTTCATGTAGGGCACGATCATCTCTTCAACCACGTCGGGGGAGAAGAAGGTCTCCTTCTGGGAGCCCCAGTCATCGTGGATATAGTAGCCGTCGATGGCGGGGAAGTAGGTGAGCATCTTGTCAAAGATGCGGATGTAGAGGTCCGTGAGTTTGTCAAAGAACTTATGGACGTAGGGTTGCTGGTCCTCATCGAAGATGGCCATGATGGCGTTTTCAAAGTCCATGAAGGCGATGAGACGCTCATAGAAGCCTGTCTGGAACCATGCGAGATTGTATGTATCGCCCTTGAGGAATTCTTCGTTCTCCTTGGCGCTTCCTTCCCAATCCCACTCGTCGATGTTGGGCCATACGACTTTCTCCAGCAGTTCTTCGGCGTCCTCGGCGAAGGGCTTGCCGGGGCGGACCATGGAGCCGCCAACCTGCGGGACGTACTCCCACTCGATGCCGAACATATCCGGGCCGCCGCCCTTCATGGGATCGAAGGGTGTCGCTTCGAACACGAACGCACGGGCGACGTTGTCCGGAATGATGCGGGGCGTGAAGGTTTTGCACTCAACACTGCCGAGCATCTGCCAGGCGGGCTTGCGCTGCATGGCCATTTTGGTGTGTTCTTTCTGGGTGATGGGCTGGTTAAAGAATCTCATACCGTGGGGCATCATCGGCGACGCCGGGAACTCGCGGACGACCTGAAGCTCCTTCTGGTCAAACTTTGGAATCGACATACTGTATCCTCCCTGATTATGTTCTCCATAGCAAACTTCATTGCCGAAACCGCAGAGCGGTACCGGCAATGAAAGAGCACTTATTTGCTGTAGTTAATGCGGGACTGTTTGTAGAGCTCCTCAAGGAACACGATGGGCAGCTCCCTGCCGGTGTAGATGTTGAGGAGGGAGGGCTTTTCGGGATTGCAGAACTTGTTGGCGAAGTCGCGGGCGGCCTGCCGGATTTCCTCTTCGGTGGCGTTCGGGTCGATTTCGTCGGGAGCCACGCCGATGAGGATCTTGTCGCCGTAGAGCTCATATTCCTTCTGCGTGTCGTTCATGAGCTGGGGATGCCAGGAGTCCCAACCGGCTTCGATCATGTTGGGAACCTGCTTCATCAGCTGGCCGCAGCTGTGCAGCTCGCAGAATTTGCCCTTGGAATGCAGGAAGTCCGTAACGCGCCGCATGTAGGGAACGAGCATTTCCTCAGCAACTGCCGGGGAGAAGAACGTCTCCTTCTGGGAGCCCCAGTCGTCATGGATGCAGAAGCCGTCAATCTGCGGGAAGTACTCAAGGTATTTGTCGAAGATGCGGATGTAGAGATCCGAGAGCTTGTCAAAGAAGTCTTTGACGTATTCCTTCGAATCCTCGTCGAAGATGGCCATGATGGCGCCTTCAAAGTCCATGAAGGAAATCAGGCGCTCATACCAGCCGTTGAGGAACCAGCACATATTGAACTGGTCACCGGCGAGGTACTCCACGTTGGCCTTCGCGCACTCTTCCCAATCCCACTCGTCGATGTTGGGCCACACGACTTTTTCCGGCAGCTCGCTGGCATCCTCAATGAAGGGCTTGCCGGGGCGAACCATGGAACCGCCAACCTGCGGGACGTATTCCCAGTCGATGCCGAACATGTCGATACCACCGGTGGGGGGCGTTCTGGTGCCGTCGAAAACGAAACCGCGGGCGATGTTGTCCGGGTTGCATTTCGGGGTGAAAATGCGGTTCTCCGTCGTGGAGGCGATCTGCCAATAGGGCTTGCGGTTAAACGCCGCCTTATAGGCTTCCTTGGGGGTTACGGGGTAATTGTAGATAGGAATTTCCTGCCCGCCTCCGAAGCTAGGCAGTTTCCCTACGACCTCGAGTTCTTTCGGGTCAAACTTTGGAATTGACATTACGAGACCTCCTGACAATTTCTAAGCGCAATTTTTGACTGTATTCAAGTATACAAGTTCCATAATAAAAAATCAAATCAATTACATGCCCATTTTGGGAATCTGTTACGGAGTTTTTTTGTAATATCTTACGAAAATGCGGAAATTGTATAAATCAGGTTTTTTCAGTAAAAAGCTGCTATAGACTGTCCCTTTCTTTATTCAGAAGATGATATTTACATTAAATCGGCCGCATGTTATCATACATATACACAACTATCCAGGCAAAACGAAATTTGACAGAATCGCGGCTTCATTTTCGAGCGGGCGGCGAATCGCCGGGCAAGGCCGGAACGCCCCCGCTTTTTGTCGGCCTTATGGGACGCAGGCGGCCGCTTCACATTGCGTCCGCTGCTTTTGTCGAACGACAGCTCAAGGGAGGGTCATGTATGCCGCACAGTTTTTTTGCGTTCATTTCAAGACTGAAGCACATCACCCGCTGGTCCCTCATGCGCAACTCCAGCCGCGAAAACGTGCAGGAGCACTCCCACATCGTGGCGGTGATTGCCCACTGCCTTGCCGTGATTGCCCGGGAGGAATTCGGTAAGGCTGTTGACCCCGGCCTTGCCGCCGCCGCCGCCCTCTACCATGACGCTTCAGAAATCTTCACAGGCGATATGCCAACGCCCGTGAAGTACCACAATAAAGCCATCAGCTCGGCGTATAAGGAAATCGAAGCTCAGGCCGCAGGCAAACTGCTGGCCACGCTCCCAAAGAAGCTGCGCCCGTCTTACGAGCCGCTTTTTAACCCCGCCGAGCCGGAAAATTCCCTGATTAAAGCGGCAGATAAGCTGGCAGCTTATATCAAATGCCTCGAGGAGCTCAAGGCGGGAAACCGAGAGTTTCGCTCCGCCGCAGAGCAGACCCTTCAAAAAATCCAGTCCCTCGATATGCCGGAAGTGGGCTACTTCATGGAGCACTTCATGCCCGCCTTTGAGCTGACCCTAGACGAGCTGGATTTTTCCGTTTCGTAAACTTGTGTTATCTTTGAATATCGGAGGTTTCGCATTATGCGCGCTATTGTGACCGTTATCGGAAAAGATCAGGTGGGCATCATCGCCGGCGTCAGCACGCTGCTGGCCAGCGAAGATGTGAACATCCTTGACATCAGCCAGACCGTTCTGCAGGGGTACTTCACCATGTTCATGCTGGTGGACCTTGCCGCCTGCCGCCTGTCCTTCCGGGAGCTTGCCGATGCGCTGGACAAAAAGGGTCAGGAGCGCGGGCTGACCATCCGTATCCAGCGGACGGAGATTTTCGACGCTATGCACCGCATATAAGGAGGCACCGGTATGCTCAACCCTCAGGAAATCATCGCCACAAATGAAATGATTGACCAGCAGAACCTCGATATCCGCACCATCACCATGGGCATATCGCTGCTGGGCTGCATAGACCCGGACCCTGCCGTCTGCTGCCGGAAAATCTACGACCGCATTACGAAATGCGCCGAAAACCTCGTCAAAACGGGGGAAGATATTGAAAGCGAGTTCGGGATTCCCATCGTCAACAAACGCATTTCCGTTACGCCCATGGCCCTCATCGCCGAAAGCTGCAACACGGAGGACTACGTCCCCTTTGCAAAAGCCATGGACGATGCGGCCCGGGAAGTGGGCGTCAACTTCATCGGCGGCTTTTCCGCCCTCGTCCACAAGGGCTTTACGCCGGGGGATTTGCGCCTGATTGAGTCCATTCCCGAAGCCCTTGCCCAGACCCAGCGGGTCTGTTCCAGCGTCAACGTGGCCACCACGAAAGCCGGCATCAACATGGACGCTGTGGCGAAGATGGGCCAAACGATTAAGAAAAGCGCCCAGCTCACCGCCGACTCCGGCGGCATGGGCTGCGCCAAGCTCGTGGTGTTTGCCAACGCCGTGGAGGATAACCCCTTCATGGCCGGCGCCTTCCACGGCATCGGGGAGCCGGACTGCGTGATTAACGTGGGCGTCTCCGGCCCCGGCGTGGTGTATCACGCGCTGAAGACGATGAAAGGCCAACCCTTTGACGAAGTGGCCGAAACAATAAAGAAAACAGCCTTCCGTATCACGCGTATGGGCCAGCTTGTGGCTCAGGAGGCCTCCCGCCGCCTCGGGGTACCCTTTGGCATCGTGGACCTCTCCCTCGCCCCCACGCCGGCGATTGGCGACAGTGTGGCCGACATCCTCGAGGAAATGGGTCTTTCCTCCGTGGGCGCCCACGGCACAACGGCCGCCCTCGCCCTTCTCAACGACGCGGTGAAGAAGGGCGGCGTCATGGCGTCCTCCCACGTGGGCGGGCTGTCCGGCGCCTTTATCCCCGTCTCGGAGGACGCGGGCATGATTCGCGCCGCCCAGAAGGGGCTGCTCACCCTCTCGAAGCTGGAAGCCATGACCTGCGTCTGCTCCGTGGGCCTTGACATGATTGCCGTACCGGGGGACACGCCGGCGGAGACCATTGCCGCCATCATTGCAGACGAAGCGGCCATCGGCGTGGTGAACAACAAGACCACCGCCGTGCGCATCATCCCCGCCCCGGGGAAAATCGTGGGCGACGTGGTGGATTTCGGCGGGCTTTTAGGCTCCGCGCCGGTGATGCCCGTCTCCGAATGTGACAGCGGCACCTTTATCCGCCGCGGCGGACGGATTCCTGCGCCGATGCACAGCCTGAAAAACTAACGCTTTTTCACGCGTGCGGAAAATACACACGCGGATGTGATAACATGAAAACCAGTCGCCCTCTGCTTATAAAGAGAATCCTTATTTTCGCCGTCGGCATCTTCGTCATGGCGCTGGGCGTGGCCTTTTCGGTGCGCTCTAACCTTGGCGTCTCGCCCGTTACGTCCCTCCCCTTCGTGCTGGCGAATATTTTCGGCACCACTCTGGGAACCATGACGATTGTGGTCTATCTCCTGAACATGCTCCTGCAGGCCGTCATCTTAAGGAGAGACTACAAGCTCATTAACCTGTTTCAAATCGCGGCCTCCTTCGCCTTCGGCTACTTTACGGACGCCGCCGTCTGGCTCGTCTCCCACCTGCCGGATCATCTGATTGTTCTGCGGATTCTCTATCTCGCCCTCGGCATCGCCTGCGTGGCGCTGGGAATCCTGCTCTACCTCACGACGAAAACCATCGCCCTGCCCACGGACGGCACCGTTCAGGCCATCGCCATTAAGGGCGGCTTTCGCCTCCACAACGTCAAAATGATATACGACTGCGTGTCCACCGCTCTGGCCATCGCCTTTTCTCTCATTTTTCTGCGGAATATTGACGGAATCGGCGTGGGCACCATCGCCGCCTCCATCGGCGTGGGCCGAATGCTGGGGGTGTTTACACGCTTTCTCCAAAAACCGCTGGAGCGGTTTCTCGCGTCGGGCGGAGCCTCGTAAACCGGGCCCACCGGCGTTTCTCTGTGCCGCATCATGGGAATAAGGCGCCGCGGCGCCTTATACATAATCATTCTCGAGAGGAACGAACAAAACGTCATGAAAAAGCAACAATCTGCCATCCTACCCGCAATTGGGTGCCTCGTCATCAATATTTGCGTGGGCATCCTTTACCTTTGGAGCGTGTTTAGGGAAAACATCGTGGTCTCCTTCTCCTGGACGTCGGAGGCGGCCAAGATGGTTTCCTCCTACATGCTCTTTGCCTTTGTCGCCGGCAACCTCATCGGCGGCTTTATTAACGACAGGAAGGGCCCGCGCCTGACGGCGATGCTCGGCGTTATCCTCTTTTCCGCCGGCATCTTCTCCACGGCCTTCCTCACCTCCGCCACCGTCTCGTGGATTTACCTCACCTACTGTGTGCTGGGCGGCCTCGGCTCCGGCTTTGCCTACGGCGCCTGCATCAGCTGCCTGCAGAAATGGCTGCCCCACCGCAAGGGCCTCGCTTCGGGCCTGTCCGTCTCCGCCTTCGCCTTTTCAACGGTTATCTTCACCCCCGTTTCAAACGCTCTGATGAACGCGTATAAGGTGGACGGCGTCGTGCAGTTTCAGCCCGTTTTTCTCATCCTTGCAGGCGTGTTTTTCGTCGCCGGCATGATTGGTACGTTCTTTGTGGGACTACCGGGTGAGGAATACCTGAGAAAGCTCCCCAAGCCTGCAGTCACCGCCACAAGCGTCGGCAGCGGCAAGAACATGACGCTCAGCCAGGCCATCCGAACCGTTCCCTTCTGGTGCATATTCCTTGAAATCCTGTTCATCAACGGAACGTGGACGCTCTCCATCCCGCTAATTAAAGACCTCGGCATGCGGCGCGGCCTCTCCGAGGCGGCGGCCATCGCCACCGTCTCCGCCACAGGTATCTTCAACGCCGCAGGGCGCCTGATTATGGCGTGGGTGTCTGACAAGTTAGGCCGCGTCAACACGATTATCCTGCTGTCGGTGATGACTTTCGTCGGCGCCATGCTGGTGGTGCTCAACGTGCAGGGCGTCGGCTTTATCGTCGCCATCTGCATCATCGCCTTCGGCTACGGCGGCCCCTCCTCCACGAATGCCGCCTTCACTACGGACTTCTTCGGCCCGAAAAACTCCGGAACGAACTACGGCGTGGCCATGCTGGCTCTCGGCGTCTCCTCCGTTTTGTTTAACACCATCTCCTCCAGCGTGCTCAAAGGCGCCGTCATCCCCACTTACCTCATGGGCGCCTTCACGGCCTTAATTCCCATTATCCTGATGCTCATCATCAAGCGGCACACGAAAAAAAGCGGCGAACAAGCTGCGTAAAGTGAAAACCAAATGAGACAAATCGCCTCCGCCGGATTC
>DUPW01000095.1 GCA_012838125.1 Papillibacter sp. | reverse complement strand
GCGCCAACGCCGGGAGATGATGGCGCTGATGTTGTTTCAGCCCCGACTCCGCCGCGTCCAGCTCCGGCGCATTTTGGCGGAAACCCTCGTTATCGCAGGAAGCCGGGACGTGATTTCCCCGCGGCACACACAGCGCCTTGCGCAGGCACTCCCGCGGGCACAAATTCAGATTTTAGAAGGGAGCCACTTCGTTTTACAGGAAAACCCCCAGGCCTTCAACGGGGCCGTTCTGGCCTTTTTACGCGGGGCGGAGGGGGAGAACGAGCGGTATAACAAATTGTATAATCGGGAAAACGGGGCGGATAAGTGCAAATAGTGAGACTTTTTGTTGTATAATTCGAGCCGAAGCCTAAAAACATCGACGAAAGAGATCAGGAGAACTTTGGCAGAATTCGACAAATTCGGACACCATTCTGCCAGTTTTGCGTTTACGTAAAGTAGCATGTAAAGGGTTTTTACAGAAAGTTATGCACATTATCCACAGGTTTATCCACAGGCGTGTATCCGCATGGTCACGGAGAAAAGGCGGATAATTACTAGAAAATAACAATGGATGAAACGGAAGTTTTGCACAGGCGGTTTTCTTGAAAAGAGTTAACATAACGAGCGGTTACTTTCGAAGGCGAAAGAGAAGAAATGTGCGTAAATCTGTCCGTCCATGGGATGGGACGCCGTGAAAGCGTAAAAGCGCCGAGAATGGGTCGAATTCGGCGCTCTCTGTTTCCGGCCGAAAAGCCAATAATCCGGCTCCCGGCTCCTTATTTCCGCCGGAAAGCCTTCAGGCTGGAGCATGGGTTATGCAAGCGCAAGGGGGCGTACAAGGTGGGCTTTGGCGCCCGGTTGCGGAAAAAAGCATGAGGGTGTAAGCGGCCCTGATGGTGACAGGTGCTTTGACGGGCAGGCTGGAGAAGAAAGATTGCCCGAAGAACATCGGCAGAGAGGCCGTGGCGTCCATAAAACAGCCTTTGGGAGAATCTTCCCGGCTGCTTACGACGGGATGCCCGCCTGTTTGAGAAGCTTTGTAAATGCCGAGGGGAGGGAGTGCCCTTCCCGGCGTGCTTTCGGCGATACCCACAGGGCGCCGCCTTCAAGGGGCGCATCCTCCGTGTCGGCGCAGGCGATGTGATACCACAGTATGTCCCAGCGCACGTGAGAAAACACGTGGCTTGCCCGGCCGCTCTTTAATAGCTCTGCAGGGCGCGCCCCAAGGCTCTCGGTAAAGGCGACCGCCTCCGGCTCTATGAGATGCCCCGCTCTGTTTGGAAGCTCCCAGAGGCCGCCGAGAAGCCCCTGGGGGGCGCGGCGGCGCAGAGCAATATCTTCCTCGCGGGTGAGGATTAAAACCGTTAGCGCCTCCTCCCGCTTTGCGGCCGCCCCTTTGCGGGCGGGATACTCATTGACACACCCCTCCAAAAAGGCGCGGCAGAGCCATCGGACGGGGCAGAGGCCGCATTTGGGGCTGGAGGGGGTACACACCAGCGCCCCAAGCTCCATAAGGCTCTGGGTAAAATCGCCGCAGGCGTCTTGCGGGTAAATGGCGGAAATCTGAGCGGCAAGGCGCCTTTTCTCAGCAGCAGAGAGGTAGTTTTGCGCCAAAAGGCGCGAGAAGACCCGCAGGACGTTTCCGTCTACGGCGGCCCGGGGGAGATTAAAGCAGATGGAGGCGATGGCCCCCGCCGTATAGTCCCCGATGCCGGGCAGGGCGCGGATTTCCTCATACGTTTCGGGGAAGCGGCCGCTGTGCTTTTCACTAATAACCTGTGCCGCCCGCAGCATGTTCCGGGCCCGGGTGTAATACCCCAGCCCCTCCCAGAGCTTAAGGACGGCGCTCTCCTCCGCCGCGGCGAGAGACTCTACCGTTGGAAAAGCCTTAAGAAAGCGGGCGTAGTATGGACGCACCACCTCCACGGTGGTCTGCTGCAGCATGATTTCGGAGACCCAGACGCGGTAAGGATCCGTGCTCTCGCGCCACGGCAGGGCCCGGGCGTTGTCCCTGTACCAGCTGAGAAGACGGGGCGCCAGTTCCTTCGCAAGGGGCGGGGGAAAGGCGGCTTCGTTTTGACTTGGAATTTTCGGGTTTTCGGGGGAAGGCATGGGCAGCTCCTTTTTTGCTTGAATGTTCAAACAAGTTGAAGGGCGGGGCAAAAATGCACCGCCCGTTTTTGTTATTTTGAAAGTTCCTTCAGGGCGCTGATGAACACGTCCCCGATGACGGCGGCGTCCTCCGCCGAAAAGGCATCTGATACATTGTCGGAGAAGAGAATCTGGCTGTTTGGAGGAAACTCGTCATCCCCCGCCCAGATTGCCACCCGGACGATGATGTCCGGCAGGAAGGGCAGGTCCGCTGACACATCCCCCTTGGGGCCGGGTTTGCCGCCGAGACGGGCAGCCGCTCTCTTAAAGTCCTCAAGGCGGAAGCCGAAGGTAAAGGCCAGGCGTTTGATGCAGCGGCCCTGAAAGTTCTGGTCGTACACAGCGGCCCAGGGCATCTCCCGATAGGCGATGAAACGGCCAGAATAGGCCGCCAGCCGACCTTTGATGAGATAACGGATGATGAGAATCTGCGCCTCGCCCGTATAGAGGCTCTTGGGGCAGGACTCCGGCTCGATGGGAGTCAGCGCAAACTCCGGCCACGATACTTTCAGCGGGTGGCTGAGAACCAGAACGGTAAAGGCCTGTTTCTTTTCGTCGTAGGCCACGCCGCAGCGGGCGGAAACTTCCTGCGGGTCGAGCTGTTTATAACGCTCTATATATTGTGAGAGCGGGTGCTCGAGTTTTTGATTGGTGGGTCTTGTTTTCATCGGCATCACGTTACCCTAAGAAAGAGGGGAACAGAGACGCATCTGTATGGGGCAGGAAGCAGGCGGCCACGAACTCGTCCATATAGCCGGGCTGCGTGCTCAGCTCCAGATACGTTGTGCTCCGGGCCACTTCAATCAGTTTCCGGGCGGCGTCAGCGGAGGTCAGCATGGCATAGGCACCTGCGAGAGAGGAGTTGCCTATGTAGCGGAACTTCTCAAGGGAGATGTCCGGCAGCATGCCGATGCGCACGGCGTTTTTGATGTTAATGCCGCTGCCGATGCCCCCGGCCACGGAGATGTGCTGCACATCCTCCGGCGTAAAGCCAAGGGAGTTTAGAAGGGTCATGATGGCGGAGAAGATAGCGCCCTTTGCGCGGATGAAGTTATCGATGTCCACCTCGTTGATGGCCACCTTCCGGCCCGTGGAGGACTCCTCGGGGAAGGCGATGACATAGCTGCCCATACCCAAATCGTCCCGCTCTATCCGGCGGCCTTCCCGCACGAACTTGCCCTTGCCGTTGATGATACCGGTGCGCAGCAGCTCGGCGATGATGTCGATGAGCCCTGAGCCGCAAAGGCCGATGGGCTTTTCGCCACCGATGACGGAGAGGGTGGGGTCCATCGTCTCCTCGTCAATGGTGACGGCATCGATGGCGCCGGCAGTGGCCCGCATGCCGCAGCTGATGTCGCCCCCCTCGAAAGCGGGGCCGGCGGAGCAGGCGCAGGACATAAGGAAATCGGCGTTTCCGAAGACGATTTCGCCGTTTGTACCCAAGTCAATAAGCATGGAGAGATCCGGCGTGTTCCAAATCATAGACGCCAGCGACCCTGCCGTAATGTCGCCGCCTACGTAGCTGCCGATATTGGGCGCCACGGTGAGCTTAGCGCCGGGGGCGAGGGAGATGCCCATCGCCTCGGTATCAAGGGGCTCCAGCTCAAAGAAGGCGGGGATGTACGGCTCTGTGCGCAGGTAGTCGGCGTTGATGCCGAGGAGAAGGTGGTTCATGGTGGTGTTAGACGCCACCGCAAGGCCGTAGATACTCTTTTTCGAGACATCGGCGCTGTCGCATACCGTGTCGATGAGGGGGATGAGCGTCTCCTCAATGATGGCGGAGCGGAGCTTGTCCACACCGTCGGGCTTCTGCTGCTCGATGATGCGGTTAATCACGTCCGCCCCGAAGCGGATTTGGCCGTTACCCGTGCTTCCTTTGGAGAGCAGGGCCCCCGTTTCGAGGTTCACGAGGACGGCGGAGACCGTCGTTGTCCCGATGTCCACCGCAAGGCCGCAGACGGGTGCGGCGTTATCGGCGGCTAACACGTCCAGCACGTCCACCCCGTCGTCATGGGCATACAGCACACATTTGAGGTGAAAGCCGCTCTCGCGCATGACGTCCGGCAGCTTCACCAGCACGTGGAAGGGGACAGTGACCCGCTCTGCGCCCAAAAGAGCCGTCAATGCGCGGGTAAACCGCTCATTGTCCGGCATGGTATCGTCGAGCGAGGGGGCGTCGAGGGTGAGGGTGACGGTGCGGATGTTGCTGACCCGTGACAGGCCGGCCCCCTCAATGTTCTGCTGCAGCTGCTGGAAGACCTGCAGCTCCTCAGGGGAGGATAAATCCGCCGTCTTCAGGCGGCTTTTGTACGCCGAGGCGATGTCCGGCACGAGGACGCACACATCGTCGTCTTCCACCGTGGAGGCGCAGGCGAGGCGCCAGCCGTGGTCGTACTGCTCCTGACTGATGTGACGGGTTTTCTGACTTGTGAGAGTTCCGGAGACGAGCCGCACCTGACATTTGCCGCAGGAGCCGTTGCCGGAACAGGGTGCGTCGATAACGACGTTTGCTTTTCTTGCAACTTCAAGGAGGTTTTCGCCGGGGACGGCGAAGATGGAGACATCTCCGCCGTCCTCAAACTGGAATAAGACTCTTGCCATAGTTTACATGATCGGCGGCATCGAAAGCGCCGGGTGCCCCTTTTCCTGTAAGAATTCTAAAACGGCGTCCGGTTCAACGGCGATGGACTCGTCGCAAATCATGTCGGTGAAGTTATCGATTCCGTGAAGTTCCTTTGCCGTTTTGTTCAGACGTTCAGCCACATCGTCCTTCAGCTCCTTCGGCATCCAGACGATTCTCTGCACGCCGCCCTCTGCGGCGACGAATTTTTTCGATGCAATAAAGTGGCGGCCGTGACCCATGAAGCCCGGCGTCTGCACGCCGCCGCCCGTCATGGAGGCCAGTTCGCCGAAGGTCATGCCCGTCGGCGTGATGCCGGTGTATTCGCGGTTCGTCACGATGACGCCGCCGGCTTCCGGCATGATGCCGCAGATACATTCAAAGCATCCGCAGCTTGT
This sequence comes from Papillibacter sp., assembly GCA_012838125.1. Classification (GTDB taxonomy): domain Bacteria; phylum Bacillota; class Clostridia; order Oscillospirales; family Oscillospiraceae; genus Sporobacter. The sequence goes on along the minus strand of DUPW01000095.1, from coordinate 10,210 downwards.
CATGGGGTCTTCGAGGATGGAGTAGAGGGTCACCCGCTCAAGGGCGCCGTGGGTGGCCTCCTTGATGACGCGGTTGACTTCCTCGTAGGCGCCGGTGCGCTCGTCGAGAAGACCCTTCTTCTCAATGGGTTGGCAGGGACCGGCGGGGGTGAGCTCCTTCGTGGCCTTCGCATCCAGCCATGAGACGGCGCCGCACAGGCCGAGGCGCTCCGGCGTCACCACGCAGGCGTGGGACGGCGCGAAGGACTGGCACAGGGTGCAGGTGTAGAAGGTGTCCACGCTCTCGTCCGTGAGAGCGGCAAGGCGCTCGTCCCGAGCGGTGTAGCGCGGCATGCCCTCTTCCTTCAAGATGCGCTCCACTTCGTTTTTGTCGGTGATAATGGTGACCTGGCATTTGTCCACCACGGAGGAGAACTCGTCCATCACCTGGTAGTAGACGACTTCCGCAAGGTCCTTCAGGCGCAGGCCCTTCTCGTAGGCCTCCTTGCTGATGCGCACGCGGATGAGGTTGCGCTGACCGGTGTGCATGACCCCTTCGATATAGTTAAACCAGTGGTGGATTTTGCGCTCGATAACAGGCTCGAAGTCCGCCTGCATTTTCCGGCCCGCCACTTCCACGAGGGTGGCAAGGGGTAGCTCCACAGGGGCTTCCCCGTCGATATCCGGGCCGATGACGGTGAGTTTCTTGTCTTCGATTTCGTCTGTCTTCCGCATGACAACAAGCTCGCAGGTGGGGTTCGTGCCGGAGTAGAATTCAACGTGCATATCCTTTTTGCGGATGATTTCGCCTTCGTAGGCCGAGGCAAAGCCCATGCAGATATCGATTTTCTTGGCCTTGACCTTGATGTTGCGCAGCTCGAAGGACTTGGAGACGGTGTCCACATGGTTCGTCACCGACACCAGCGCGCCGGGAACCTGAAGGTCGCCCAGTTCGATGTCCACGATAACGGGGAAGCCTAAGGCGATGGCGCCGGCGCCTGCGGAGACGACCACTTCGTTTAAGGCGCCGAAGGTGTTGACAAAGGCAGGGACGCGCTCTTTCGTGTACTTGAGCAGGCCCGCAAGGTCGCCGGGCTGGATGGCGCCGAAGATGAGGGCGGCGCGGATGGCCACGGTGACCGCGTGGATGACGGCCGTTACGTCGTGCCCGAGGGGGATGACGCGAAAGTCAAGGCCCATCTTCACGCCGGCGGCGGCGGCCTGGTCAATGACGTCTCCTATAAGGAAGGTGAGAATGCCCCTCGTCTGGTATTCCTTAATCACCATGGCAAGCTGGGAATCCTCGTCTGCCTTGCCGATGACAACGGCGACGCCCGGTATATCCCCCGTAACGAGGGGAACGCCCAGGGAGCGGATGACAGCGTCCGGCACAAAGCCGATGCCCGTCTCGTTCTCATAAGGATTGGCGCCGCCCACGTATTTGAGGCCTTCGATAATCTCGGCGCCTACAGCTGTAGCCAGTCCGGCGTTTAAGGCGTCACCGAGATCATCTTTGTTGGAAATCAGGCTTTTTAGAACGCCCACACAGGCGGGCAGATCCCCCAGCTTTGCGACTTTTACACCCGTTGCGGCGTAAATGGTGGGGAAGAAATAGGCGGTGTCGGGGAAAGCCACGGGACAGTCGGCACCGTGTTGGGCGATGGCGTCGTCGACGGCTTTTTCTGTGAGACCGGCTACGGCGTTCGACCCGGCGTAAATAAGATCAGTTAATGCGCTCATTATTGTGCACCTCCAAAAATTTAAGTTGCTCTCTCAAGCGCTGGTGAATCCTATCGGGGCTAGAGGTCGATTTTCGCAAGGATATCGCTGAGAGCTTTTCGGACGGGATTGTCCTTCGGGACGGTGGAACTGGGGCGGCCGGCGGCGTCGTACTGGTAGATGGTCTCGTCCTGCGGGAGGACGCCCAAAAGGTCAAGCCCCTGCTTTTCAATCTCTGCCAGCACGCCCTCGTCCAGCCTGCCCTCCGGTGCGCGGTTGACGATGAGCTTCATCACTTTCGGGTTTAATTTCTGGTCCCGCACCATCTCGGCGGCGCGGCCGGCGGCCTGAACACCACGGCGGGATGCATCGCTCACCAGCAGGAGTATGTCGATGCGGGGCAAAAGGCCGCGGCTGATATGTTCAAGGCCCGCTTCGTTGTCCACAACGAGGAAGCGGTATCCGCTCTGGTATTTATCAATCTGTGCTTTGAGTACGCCGTTAATGTAGCAGTAGCAGCCGGCGCCCTGGGTGCGCCCCATGACGAGGAGATCGTAGTCGTCCCCTTCGATGAGGGCGTCTCCGAACATGAACTCGGTGTACTCCTGCTTCGTCATGTTGGGAGGCAGCTCGTCGGCGAAGCTGTCTTGAAACTGAAGTTTTTCGCGGATTTCCCCGAGGGTCAGTTCCACGTCAACACCCAGCACTTCGTTGAGGTTGGAGTTCGGGTCGGCGTCCACGGCGAGAATCGGGCCCTTGCCCGTGTCCGCGAGGTGCTGGATGATGAGTCCGCAGGTTGTTGTTTTACCGGTTCCGCCCTTTCCGGCGACGGCTATAACGATTGGCTTCATATCTTACCCCCTATTCTGGTCAACTATCCGTGTCAATAATGATTTTTCCGTTGATGAGGTCGGCCGAGAGAATCCGGCCTTTTATACGTGTTTCGTTTTCCAGCAGGTCGGTGAAAACGAGGTCGTCACCGTCGAAGGCGATGCGCTGGATGTTCGTAAGCAGGACGTTGTTATCCGCAGCGGCGCTGCGATAAACCTTAGACAGGCACATGGCGATTCCTCCTTCTTTTACGAGAGCTTTTCATAAAGCGCTTGAAGCCGGCGGTTTACGTCCGCCAGCTCAGCGATGCACGCGCGGATTTCCGCAGCCTCCGCCGCTTTCTCCAGATGGTCGAGGCTGTGGGCGAGGTTATCAAGCTCCTCCTCGTGGTGCGCGTTGTGCTGGAGTGTGTATTGCAGGAATTTTGCCACCTCGACAGTGCTTTTTAAGAGTGCGTCGTGGCTATGTCCGGCGTGGTCATGGCCGTGATCGTGTGTATGGTCATGGGGATGGTGATGGTCGTGGCCATGCCCGTGATGGTGATCGTGTGTGTGATGGGACATATCTGTTCCTCCGTCTTTATCAAGTCGTATCCATGAAGAATAGCGCTTTGAGACGCTTTTTCAGGAATGTGATTTATTTAACACCATTATACCATTATTCTCTCAAAGCAAAAGGAAAATGTATACGATTGTTTTGGTATTATTCAATTTTCTTTTATATTTAAATGTAGAAGAAGGCCTTTTGGCGCGCCTCCACACTTGACGAATCCATCCCTTAAATTATACTAAGAGGGGTAAATGAGCGCAAGGAGAAGGGGGAGAGCCATGAAACGGTACGAAGTCATCCGGGAGATATTCAACCAGTGCAGCGGCAACCAGATGCGGGACGTTTTCTTCGAGGAAATCGAAACGGAGGACCCGGCCCGATACGTCGCCCAGCGGTTCGGGCAATACACCGTCACGGAAGAGACGCCGGAGGGCTCCGACGAGCGCGTCTTTCACATCGAGCTGGAGGGGCTTCTCCAGAAAATGACCTTTACCGAGACGTAGTGGGCATATTGGCAGGTACGGAGGTTTGTATGCGGAAAGAAGACAGAGAAACGCTGGCTTCTCTGATGGGGGAGCTGGACGAAATGCGCGTCCTTGAGCAGGTTGTGGTCCTTCAGACCCGCGGCGTTTCCCCGCACGACATTTTTCAGGCCCTGCTGGACGGCGTGAAAGAAGTTGATGCGCTCTATGAAGATGGGCGCTACTTTATTGCCGATTTAGTTATGGCGGGGCACATTCTAAAAAGCGTCGTCTCCAAAACCCTCGGCCTCCGCCCCAATCCGCGATTCGGGCGGATTCTCTTCGCCGCGGTGGGCGGAGATGACGGCGGCGTTGCCCAGAGCGTGGCGGCGGAGGTGCTGCGCCAGAACGCCTTCGACGTTCAGAGTATGGAGGAGGAGGCTCATGGGGCGAGCCTTGTGGCTCAGGTCCGGGCATTTCGGCCGCACGTTCTCGTTCTCAGCGGTGATAGGAGCGGGGCGGAAGGCGGCATGGCGGCGCACATCCGGGAGCTTGAAAAGGCGGAGATTCGGCAGGGCCTTCTCATCTTCGCAGGCGGACCGGGGATTACGCCGCAGCTTGCCGGAGAAATCGGCGCCGACGCCGGCGGAGGGACGGTCATGGGCTGCCTGCGGTACTGTTATGAGAGGATGGCGAGCCACTTATGACGGACAGGCCCCTCTACATCCAAATCGCCGACCAGCTCCGCCAGAAGATTCTGGCCGGCGAGTATAAATCGAACGAAAACCTCCCCTCGGAAAACGAACTGGCGTCCCGGTTCAAAACAAGCCGCGTCACCGTGCGCAAAAGTCTCGCCCTCCTGCGGCGGGACGGCTTCATCAAGCCGCATCACGGGAAAGGCCACTTCGTCCTCCCGCCGAGAAACACCCGCTTTACCCTGTACTTCGAGGAGCAGGCGAATCAGGGGCAGTATCGGATTTTGGAGGTGGCCATCCACCCGGCGGCGGCAGATATCGCGCGGATGCTTGAGGTGGAGGCAGGCCAGCTGGTCATCGCCACGCGGCGCGTTCTGGAGCGGGAAGGCAAACCCGTGGTCTATGACGAGAAGTTTATCCCCTACGAGCGGGGCGTGCCCAGCATTGAGCTGGGGCTGCAGTACGCGGAGTTTCCCGATATGTTCAACAAGCGCTTCGTGCCCATGTCGCTGCACACGGAGATGACCATCGGCGTGGAGACGGCGCCGGATTACGTCTGCGCGTCCCTTTTGCTTCCAGCCTGCACGGCGCTACTCGTTGTGGAGAGACTGATTCGTACGCAGGAGAAGAAACCCGTGGGCTACGGACGGCAGTATCTCACCGGGGAATACGGCAAACTCAAGGCTCAGTCCGGCTATTATACGACGGAAAAGTTTTAAACTTGACCCTCTTCGTTAAAGGCGATACTCTGTTAGTCCAAGCCGGGGTCCGTCCGGCTTAGCACTTGGATTTACATAGTGCACCAGCCTGTATGCCTTGGGGGACTTCCAAACTTTGGTTGTATCGGACGTCTGGTTTTGTATAATCATTAGAGATTTTTATATTAATCAACTATTATCTTCAGGCGGTCGTTAAATATTTGACAAACAGGGTATGGACTGCTACAATGCATTATGGGCAACATGTAAATACAAGTTAAATATATAATGCGAACAGCAAAGGAGAACTGCAGTAGATATGGATTTCACAAACTTCACTACAGTTGAGCAAATGGAAGAGGAAACGAGAATCCTCAAAGAGCAGGCTGCCGCAGTGGGTGCGGAAACCTGGGAGGACAGAAAAAAGCAGCAGACGCCGCAGTGTAAATTCGGCGAAGACGGTATCTGCTGCCGTATCTGCTCCATGGGTCCCTGCCGCATTACACCGAAAGCGCCTCGCGGAATCTGCGGTGCCGACGCCCACGCCATCGCAGGCCGCAACTATCTGCGTATGGTCGCCGGCGGTGCGGCTGCCCACTCCGACCACGGCCGCGAAATCTGCCATACGCTCCACGCAACCCGTCCCGACGGACACTACCAGATCAAGGACCCCGCGAAGCTCCTGAGACTGGCCAAGGAGTGGGGCGTTGAAACGGAAGGCCGTGACATCTACGATGTCGCCCATGAGATTGCCGAAATCGGCCTCTTGGAATACGGCAAACCCTTCGGTACGCAGAAATTCCTCACCCGTGCCACGGAAGAGCGCCAGAAGCTCTGGCATGAGCTGGGCATTGCCCCCCGGGCCATCGACCGTGAAATCGCCACGGCGATGCACATGACCCACATGGGTAACACCGCTGACGCCGAAGCCCTCGTGCGCCAGGCCCTGCGCACCGGTATGGCTGACGGTTGGGGCGGCTCCATGATGGGCACGGAAATGACCGACATTCTGTTCGGCACACCGATGCCCGGCGACACGGAAGGCGACCTGGGCGTTCTCGATAAGGACATGGTCAACATCATTGTCCACGGCCACGACCCGGCTATGTCTGAGATGCTCGTTCTCGCCGCAGAGGATAAGGACCTCGTCGAATATGCCCGCAGCAAGGGCGCCAAGGGCATTAACATTGCCGGCCTGTGCTGCACCGCTAACGAAATCACCATGCGCCACGGCGTGAAGATGGCGGGTAACTTCCTGCAGCAGGAAAACGCACTGCTCACCGGTATGGTGGAAATGATCGCCGTTGACGTGCAGTGTATCTTCCCCTCCATCGGGCCGCTGTCTGAGTGCTTCCACACGAAGTTCATCACCACGTCTCCCATCGCCCGTATCCCGCAGTCGGAGTACGTGGAGTTCCATCCGGAAACCGCCCGCGAAAAGGGCCGCGAGCTCATTCGCATGGCCATCGACAACTTCGAAAAGCGCGATCCCGGCAAGATTTACGAGCCGAAGAGAAAGCAGGGCGCCCGCGTCGGTTACTCCTGCGAAGCCATCGTCAAAGAGCTTGATGGCGTGACCAACAGCCACGTCGACTTAAGAGGTACATACCAGCCCCTTATCGACTGCATCAAGGCCGGCGTTCTCCGCGGCGCCGTGGCCATCGTCGGCTGCAACAACCCGAAGGTCCGCCCGGACCACTCCCACATTGAAATCATGAAGGAGCTCATTAAGAACGACATCATCGTCGTCACCACAGGCTGCTCGGCGCAGGCTGCGGCGAAGGCCGGCCTCATGAAGCCGGAAGCGAAGGAGCTCTGCGGCGCCGGTCTCAAGCGCGTCTGTGAGCTTGTCGGCATCCCGCCGATTCTCCACATGGGCTCCTGCGTGGACATCAGCCGCATCATGCTGCTTGTCAACGACGTCTGCAAGCAGTGGGGCATCCGCTGCGACCAGCTCCCCGCTGTGGGCTGCGCGCCGGAGTGGATGAGTGAGAAGGCCGTTGCCATCGCCAACTACGTCGTCTCCACGGGTATCGACACGTACCTGGGCATCGAGCCGCAGGTGAAGGGTTCTACCCAGATGATGGAGCTCATCACAGAGGGTACGAGAAAGCTCACCGGCGGCGGATTCATCATCAACACTGACCCGCACCAGCTGGTTACGGCGATGGTGGAAGGCATCGAAGCAAAGCGCGCCGCTCTCGGCATCTAAGCGAAGCGGAATAAAACGACGATTTCTTCCGAATATTAGGATAGAGGCAGGCCCTAAGGCCCGCGCCCGCCAGTGAGGCGGAGAGGAGAAACCGTAATGAAGATTGCAATTACCGGAAAGGGCGGCGTCGGCAAAACGACGGTCGCCGCCATTCTGGCAAGACTCTACGCCGACGAGGGCCGCAAGGTCCTCGCGGCGGACGTGGATCCGGACGCGAACCTCGGCATGGCTCTCGGGTTTACGCCCGAGGAGATGGCCGATATCGTCCCCATCTCCAAAATGCGTGAGCTCATCGCCGAGCGCACCGGCGCCGGCAGTGAGACGTTCGGGAAGTTCTTCCGCATCAATCCGAAGGTGGACGACATTCCCGACAAGGTCGCTAAGGAGAAAAACGGCGTGAAGCTGCTGCTTCTCGGTACGGTTGAAACAGGCGGCACCGGGTGCGTCTGCCCCGAGCACGTGCTGCTCAAGCAGCTCATCTCGCACCTCATCATCCGCCGGGACGACGTGGTCATTATGGACATGGAAGCGGGGCTTGAGCATTTAGGCCGCGGAACGTCCAGCGAAATGGACCAGTTCGTCGTGGTCATCGAGCCCGGCGAGCGCAGCGTGCAGACGTACCGGCAGGTTGTGAAGCTCGCGTCCGATTTGGGCGTGAAGAAAGTCCGCGTCATCGCCAACAAGGTGCGTAACGAGGAGGACGAACAGTTCGTCCGCGCCCGTATCCCGGAAGAAGCCTTGCTGGGCATCGTCCACTACACGGGAGACGTTCAGGAGGCCGACCGGGCCGGAAAGTCGCCCTACGATTACAGCAAGCAGACCGTGGAGGAAATCCGCGCAATTAAAGCTCGTATAGACGGCGAATAGCCCGTATAGAGACAGCGAAAATCCGTATAGACACATTTATTTTGGGAGGAAATATATAGTGGGACTGTTTGATAGAGTGTTCAGAGGCTCGGACGAGATGTTCGCTCGAGCCGAAGCCGCCGTGAACACGACACTTGAGAAACTTGGCGCAGACGCGCCCATCACCTTCGGCAACTCGGCGTACCACCTGCCGTGCATCTATGCCTACTTCGGCAAGAAAATCACGACCCTCGGCGAACTCAAGGCCGTTCTCGAGCCCATCAAGGCCGAGATGACCCACGAACAGCGCACGAACGACGTCTTCACGTCCGGTATCGCCACGGTTCTGGCCGCCGAAGTCATCGAAGCGTGCAAATACGCTGAAAACCCGCAGGTCTACGGCGAGAGATTCCACGGCCACCCCTCCGACTCCGAAGTGCGTGAGCTGGGCGTTCCCCTCGTCACGCGCGACATCCCCGGCTTTGTGGTTCTCATCGACCCGGCTCCCACGGACGAGCAGGCCGCCGCCCTCATCAAGGGTTACCAGGCCCGCGGTATCTTCGTGTTCCTGCTCAAGGGTATCATCGAGCAGGCGGAGCGCGCCGGCATTAAGATGGGCTTCCCCCTCCGCGTCGTGCCCATCAGCGACGATATCGCCGGTGTTTCACACATCATCTCCGTTGTTGTGCGCGCTGCCATGATTTTTGGTAACGTTCAGCCGGGTGACTACGCCGGCATGAACAAGTACGCCTTCGAGCGCATCTTCGCCTTTGTCAACGCCTTCGGCCCCCTTGAGGACATCACCGTGGCCTGCGGCGGCGGCGCCATCGCCATGGGCTTCCCCGTCATCACCGACGATTCTGACGATGTCTGGCCCATTCCGAAGAGCCTGATTATCCAGAAGAACATCGACGATCTCATCGAGACGTCCCTCGAAGCCAGAGACATTAAGATTAAGATTACGCAGATTGACCTGCCCGTCGCCTGCTCCACGGCCTTTGAAGGCGAAATCATCCGCAAGAACGACATGCAGATTGAAATCGACGGATCCCGCATGGACTGCTTCGAGCTCGTCCGCACGAGGGACCTCACGGAAGTGGAGGACCACAAGATCGAGGTCATCGGCAAGGACATCGACGAATTCGAGTGCGGCAGCAAGATTGCCATGGCCATTATCGTGGACGTGGCCGGCAAGGCCATGCAGTCCGACTTCGAGCCGGTTATTGAGCGTAGGATACATAACTACATCAACCAGCTTGAAGGCGTCATGCACACCGGCCAGCGTGACCTTATCCGTATCCGCGTCAGCAAGGACTGCTTCGCCCAGGGCTTCCGCTTTAAGCACATCGGCGAGCTGCTCTATGCCAAGATGAAGAACGATTACGATACGGTTATCGACAAGTGCCAGATTACAATCGTCACCGAGCCGGAGAAGGTGAAGGAACTGCGGGCGCAGGCCAACGAAATCTACAGCTTCCGTGACGACCGCCTCCGCTCCCTCACGGACGAGAGCGTGGACTGCTTCTACACCTGTATCCTCTGCCAGTCCTTCTCCCCGTCCCACGTCTGCATCGTCACGCCGGAACGCCTCGGCCTCTGCGGCGCCGTGTCGTGGCTTGACGCGAAGGCCACGAACGAGCTCCAGCCCAACGGCCCCTGCCAGGTTGTCACCAAGACGAAGCTCATCGACGAGCAGAAGGGCTCCTACGAAGACGTGAACGAAGCCGTTAAGCAGTACTCTCACGGTGCTCTCGAGCGCGTGACGCTCTACTCCATCATGGAAGACCCGATGACCAGCTGCGGCTGCTTCGAGTGTATCTGCGGTATCGAGCCGATGTCCAACGGCGTCATCATCGTCAACCGCGAGTTCGGCGGTATGACCCCACTGGGTATGACCTTTGCGGAACTGGCCTCCATGACGGGCGGCGGCGTGCAGACCCCGGGCTTCATGGGCCACGGCCGCCACTTCATCGGCTCCAAGAAGTTCATGAAGGCCGAAGGCGGCATCGCCCGCATCGTGTGGATGCCGAAGGTCCTGAAGGACTCCGTCGCCGAGCGCGTCAACGCCACGGCGAAGGAACTTTACGGCGTCGACAACTTCGTCGACATGATTGCCGACGAGACCATCGCTGAAGATCCTGAAGCGCTGATGGCATTTTTAGCGGAAAAAGGCCATCCCGCTCTTGAGCTTGAGCCGATTATGTAATAATATAATACTAG
>DUPW01000094.1 GCA_012838125.1 Papillibacter sp. | reverse complement strand
TACAACAACCGCCGCAGCAAGGCAAAGCTAAAGGGCCTGCCGCCTGCTCTTCACAGGCAACAAGCCCTCTCGGTTGCTTGACTTTTTCTCTTTTACATTTTGTCTAACTTTTTGGGGTCACTTCATTTCTGCAGCCCGTTTCGTTTGCCTATTATGCCTGGCCGTGCAGGACTTCAAATCCCTTGGCCATGGCGCGGATTTCATCCGCGGTGGGGTAGTTTAAGTCCTCGCCGATTCTCGAATCGGCGACCACGAGGGCGAGGTATGTGGACATCTCGCCTTTGCGAATAATGCGCTTGTATTTCTTCACGTCCGTGAGCAGCTTGCGAATCGCTCCATCGTGCCCCTCCTTGTTGCGAAGGCCCTGATAGAGCTCTTTGCAGGTGAGGAAGGGGATGAGGGTTGTCGCCTCGTTTTCACGCGGGAATAACTCCAGCATGAGCGCAACGAGCTTCGTGCGCTGCTCCTGACCATACGGAAACGCCCAGCGGGCGTATTCTTCGTCTTCCCGGCGCTGCTGGTCTTTGCTCTTCCAAGAGAAGATGTTTAAATCTCCTAACATAAATCGTCCCCCTTGCGCATCTTGGACAAATCCTACCATATTCACGGTTTCTTTGCAACATATAACCGTCAATTTCGCCTTGATTTTTGCACCATAAGGCGTGCAAAGGAAAATTTAGTATTGTTATTGGGGCACATTTCGTGTAAACTAAATCCATGGCGAAAGATAGACATCATATTTGGAGGGGTCAACATGAATAAAGTCTTACGTATCGTTATCTTAATCGCTTCCATGCTCATCGCCATTGCCACCGCCGCCATGGCCATTGTGTACTTCAAAGACGAAATCCTCGACCTTCTCGATTCGATAAAGGAAAAAACCTGCAAGAAAGCGCAACTGCCTGACGAGTACATCCACTACGCAGACGTATAAACCCCATTTAAGCTTGCCCCTCGGCTTCGGACCTCCGGAGCCGAGGGTTTTCTGCATTTATGTGCCGCCAGCGCCGGCAAACCAACGGAGGCACCCGCCCGGCGTATTGTAAATTTTAACCTGTTACAATTTCGTCCCCCTTGGGCGAAAACCCTTGATATATATGAGTTTTTATTGACTTTAACGCGGCCGACTTCTATAATTAAAATAATTTAGGAACAATTCTCATGCGCATATCCCCTTTTCCGGCGCCAAACCACTTATATCCCCCGGCAGGTTTTTACTACAAAACTTCGTGTCTATGAGGTCGTCTGAAATGATTACTTCCCTGCACCGTGACGGTTTTCTGCGCATGCCCGCCGGCTATGCGCTCTTCAATATAATAGACAGCGGTGACGGTCTTTCCTCGGACTACTGTCTCATTGAGGCCAACGACGCTTTTGAGCAGGCTGTGGGCTTCCCCGTCTCCCGGTTTGAGGGGAAGGCGCTCTCCCTGTTTATACGGGACGCCAGCTTCCCTCTGGAACTGTTCGACGCGCTGCGCTGCGCCGAAAATGCGCCCGCTGAGAAGGAGATATACATTTCCAAAACGGGCCAATGGTTTAAGGCCAGCGTCTATTCCCCGCAGCCGAAGTATATCGTGTCGTTGCTTTTTGCCACATCCCGCAAAAAAGTCGTGTCGAAACCGAAGGATTACACGCTCCCTGAAGCACTTTGGGCGGCTCCCCTACCGGTTTTCGTGGCAAATCAGGCGGGCGTCATCCTCGACGCGAACCGCCAGTCCGCCGCCGCCTCCGGCTATGAGGCGCAGGAGCTTGTGGGCATGAGCCTGTACCGTTTAATCGACCGAAACAGCCGGGTCATGGGGCTCATGTTCTATAAAGAGCTGATCCAGAACGGCTCCTCTGCATCGCAGCTTCAGATTAAAACGAAGGGCGGCGACGCGATATGGGTGAACGCGCACGCCCTCAAATACGGGGACAACTACATCTTCTACTGTCAGGACATTTCCTCCTATAAAGCGCTGGAAAACGAGCTTGTCACCAGCGAGCTGCTTTACCGCACCTTCATCAACGCCAGCAGCGACTTAATCTACCTCAAAGACGAACAGCTCCGGTACATCATCGTCAACGACGCGCTGCTGCGGGTGCAGGGCTTTGATTATTCCGACATAATCGGCAGAAGCCACGAAGAAATCTCCCCCGAAACGTCTATCGACGCCATGCACGAATCGGATTTGCACGTCATCCGGACGAAGGATAGCGCCGTGTGCGAGTTTTCCATCGGCGGCGGCCATTTCGAGGCGTTTAAGTTCCCCGTGTCCATCGGAGACGGGCGCACGGGCGTGGGCGCATACATCCGCAGCGTCACCCAGAAAAAGCGCCACGAAGAGCTGCAACGCCGCACCCTCCAGCGGCACCGCATCCTCTCAAACGCCCTGCTGATGACGTTCCAGTCCAGTCAGGGCCTTGTGGAGTATGCCCTTGAAGAAGCCCTGAAGCTCACGGATAGCCAGTGCGGCATTCTCTTCACCCGGGAGGACGGCACCGGGGCGATGACGTTGCGCGCCCAGCTGTGCAACGCGGAGCATACCGATACATCGAAAAAGCTCTACCCCGTCAGCCAAATGATGCTCTGGGGTCAGGCGGTGGACTCCGGCCGCCCCGTCATCGAGAACAACTACGTGCCTGAGGGCGGCCTATCGGGCGAGGCCTTCGGGGATGTCCACAATTTCATGTCCATCCCCATTCTGAAAAACGGTAAAATCGTGGCCGCCGTGTGCCTCGTAAATAAAAAGGGCGATTTCGACGAGTACGACGTCACAGAACTGTCCATGCTCATGAACAGCGTCTTTGTGGCGGCGGAGAAGCAGAACATGCAGAAGAACATCGAAAATCTCTTCGCCCAGACGCAAGCCATGTTCAACGAGCACGACGCCGTAATGCTTCTCTTTGACCCGGAAACCCGCGAGATTAAAGAGGCAAACCCCGCCGCTGTGGCGTTTTACGGGTACAGCAAGGAAGAGCTCCTGACCCTCAAATACGACGATATCCTCGCCCCGCGGGAGGCTAACACCTTCGTCTTGCCGGAGGGGGACAGCAAGCGCTTCTTCTCATCGCCGCACCAGCTCAAAAACGGCGAAATCCGCATTGTGGACGTCTACTCCTGCCCGATAAACTACCATTCGGACATCATGATTTTTTCGATTATTTTCGACGTCACCGAGCGGGAAAAGGCCTTTGAAGAGATTAAATACCTCAGTTTCCACGATCACCTCACCGGCCTGTACAACCGTCGGTACTTCGATAATATCATCAAACAGATGGACGATCAGCGCTACTATCCCCTGTCCATCGTCATATCGGACGTCAACGGCCTCAAACTCATCAATGACTCCTTCGGACACGCACAGGGGGATGAGCTGCTCGTCAAGGCGGCGGAACTGCTCCAGCAGGGCTGCCGGAAAAACGATATCTGCGCGCGCATCGGCGGCGACGAATTTGCCATCCTCCTGCCGAATACAAACGCCGCGCAGGCGGGCAAAATCGTCGACCGCATCAAACAGATGCAGTCGAAAGTCAAGATTAAGCAGCTTGACCTTTCCATGTCCTTTGGCTATGCTGTGAAGCAGGACGAAAAGAGCGATATCGAGCTTGTCTTCTCCGAAGCGGAAAACAAGATGTACCGGAACAAGATAAGCGAAAGCCCCTCCACCCGCAGTAAAACCATCGACATCATCCTCAAAACCCTGTACGGCAAAAGCGAGGAGGAGCTCCGGCACGCCGCCCGCGTGGCGAAACTCTCCGCCCGGGTGGCAGCGGAAATGGGGCTTCCCATGGAGCAGGTTATGCTCGTCAGCGAAGCCGGCCTGTTGCACGATATCGGCAAAGTCGGCATCGATAAAAACGTGCTCAACAAGCGGGGCCAGTTTACCCGGGCGGAACGGCTAGAAATCGAGCGGCACAGCGAGTCCGGCTGGCGCATTTTAAGCAACTCCGACGAATACGCCCGGCTGGCCGACGTCATCCTCTACCACCACGAAAGCCCGGACGGAAAGGGCTACCCCCGCGGGATAAAGGGCGACTCCATCCCCCTGGCCTCGCGGATTATCGCCGTGGCGGAGGCCTTTGACGCCATGACGAGCCACTCCTCGTACCGAAAAGCCGTCAGCTGGAATCAGGCCGCGGAGGAGCTGCGCCAGAAAACCGGCACGCAGTTTGACGAGCAGGTCGTCTCCGTCTTCGTGGATAAAGTCTTGCCCAGACTGTCCGAGGAGGACCTTGACTTATCAGCTGCCCTATCGATGATTGACCGGCTTAATGAGAGACGTAACGCGTAGGAACAGGAAGAAGAATAGGGAGGACAATTATGACAGACTTTGGCATTAAGAAGAATTTCGGCTTCGGGCTGATGCGCCTGCCCCTTCAGGGCGAGGATATCGACATTGAGAAGGTCAAAGAAATGGTGGACCTTTACATGTCGAAAGGATTTACATATTTTGACACGGCATACGGATACAACAACGGCAAATCGGAAATGGCCGCGAAAGCCGCCATTGTGGACAGATACCCCCGGGAGAGCTTCCAGCTGGCCACGAAGCTGCCGGCCTGGGCCGGCCCGAAAACGGCTGAGGAAGCGCGGCAGATGTTTTGGACGTCCCTTGAGCGCACCGGCGCCGGGTACTTCGATTTCTACCTGCTGCATAACATCGGCGGGGACCGGCTGAAGAAGTTCGATGAATATAAAATCTGGGACTATGCCCGGGAACTGAAGGAAAAGGGCCTCGTCCGCAACATCGGCTTCTCCTTCCACGATAACGCCGAACTGCTGGATAAGCTCCTCACGGAGCACCCCGACATGGACTTCGTCCAGCTCCAACTCAACTATGGCGACTGGGAGAGCGTCACGGTGCAGTCCCGCAAGTGCCATGAAGTGGCGGTGCGGCACAACAAGCCCATTATCGTCATGGAACCGGTGAAGGGCGGCACCCTCGCCAATCCGCCGGAGGCTGTCTTAAACGTCCTTAAAAAAGCCAACCCCAACGCCTCCGCCGCCTCCTGGGCCATCCGCTTCGCCGCATCCCTTGAGAACGTGTTCATGGTCTTAAGCGGTATGTCCACTCTGGAGCAGGTGCAGGACAACGTGGCCTACATGGAAAACTTCCAGCCCCTTTCAAAGGATGAGCTGGCCGTTATTGACGAAGTGCGCGCCATGCTGGACGCCATCCCCCGTATCGACTGCACAGGCTGCGAATACTGCACAGAGGAGTGCCCCCAGGGCATCCATATCCCTCAGTTCTTCGACGCGGCCAACCGCTACTACGTCTTCGGGGACTTAGCCGGAGCGAAAGGCAGCTATTTCATCGAGACGCGGTTCGGCAGCGCCAAGGGCTCAGAGTGCATCGCCTGCGGCGCCTGCGAAGCCGTCTGCCCGCAAAAGCTCCCCATTATTGAGGAGCTGAAAAAGACGGTGGACTTGCTGGAAGCGAAGTAAGGCGTAACTGCCCATCAAAAGGCACTGCTAAAACATCTCCGGCGGACGCTCAGCAATAGGGCGGATGCTCCGATAAGGGGGGCCAGATAAGTCCATACGCGCCTAAACAAACACGAGCGCCCCATTAAGCGGGCGGCGCCGGCGGTCAAGGCCGTCACGCTACATAGACGCAAACGCCCCCGACCTGTGAACCGCCCCAAGGTTAGTGGACATGAACAAAAAGCACCCCTGGTGTTAGGCAAAGAGGGTTAAGTAGAAAACTGGCATCGCAATTCCAGCGGTGTCAGTTTTGTTTTGGTCTGAATGCGCTGGT
>DUPW01000093.1 GCA_012838125.1 Papillibacter sp. | reverse complement strand
GGGGGGAAAGACCCGTGCGATGGATATTTTCCGATTGTTTTATTTTTCTTCATACATTCGTCATAAACTCCCATTATGATAGAGTCAAAACAGGTCAGTATTTTAATACTGGACCGCGGGAAAAGACTTTAATATAATGTGGACACGACTTCGGGCCACACAGGAGGAATTTGTATGCTCAATCATGAGAACGGACGGCGCGACCCGGGCGCAAACGGGCCGTCTCCAGATAATCAGAGCGGTGTGGATAAGGGATACACCGTCCGCTACGAGCCGTGGCAGACGCCTCTTTACCGGGAGAACATCAAGGCGCAGGAGGAGCCCTCCTTCGGGGCGTACAATGCCCGCACAGCACAGGTGCCCACGCCTCCGAAAAAGAAGCGCTCCCGTATGCCCCTTAAAATTGCGGCGCTGCTTTTAGCCTGCGCCATCGTCTCCGGCGCCGCAGCTTACGGCGGGGCACGCCTTGCGTGGGGCCAAAAGGATTCAAACTATCCGCCGCCGCCTTCGCCCCTCGTGCCGGCCCAGAGCCAGAGCGGCGGCGATACCACCAACACCACGCCCATCTACACCGGCGAAGTGCTGTCCCCCGAGCGCATCTACGACATGGCGGTGACGCAGGTGGTGGGCGTGAACACCGACGTGCAGACGAATATATTCGGCCAGAAAACGGCACGGGCGGTGTCCGGCTCCGGTTTTATCGTCTCGGAGGACGGCTACATCGTCACAAACTACCACGTCATCGCCTACGCCGCCGAGTACGGTTATGACCTCACCGTCATGCTGCGGGACGGTTCCACATATCCCGCCAAAATCATCGGTTTTGAGAAGGATGTTGACCTTGCGGTTATCAAAATCGACGTCAGCGGTCTTTCCCCCGTCACCATCGGCAACAACGACGATATGAGGGTGGGCGAGACAGTCTACGCCGTGGGCAACCCCCTCGGTGAGCTGGACTACACCATGACCAGCGGCATTGTCAGCGCCCTCGACCGCATTATCAACGTGGACTCCAGCACCCGGATTAATATGTTCCAGTTTGACGCGGCGGTCAACTCCGGCAACTCCGGCGGGCCGGTGTACAACTCCCGGGGTGAAGTTGTGGGCATCGTGGCGGCCAAGTACAAGCTCACGGGCGTGGAAGGCCTCGGCTTTGCCATCCCCATTAACGATGTTGTAGACATCGTCAACCAGCTCATGACCTCGGGCTTTATCTCCGGCAAACCTGCCATGGGCATCTCCGTGCGCACCATCACGCCGGAGGCGGCGGAGTATTATAACCGTGTGGTGGGCGCCGGGGTGGAAGCCGTCACTCCCGGTTCCGCGGCGGACAGGGCAGGCATCAAAGTGGGCGATATTATCATAAAGCTCGGGGAGTACGAGATTACCTCCACAGAGGACCTCATCTTCTACAAGCGCAAGTACAAAGCGGGCGACACCGCCTCCATCACCGTTAACCGCGGAAAGGAAGAACTTGTCCTGGAGATAACCTTCGACGAAGAAGGCGTAACGCCCACGGCCAACATGTCCTTAACAGGCCAATAGAAAAAGCCCTCCCCGAAGCGTGAACCGCCCCAAGGTTAGTGGACATGAACAAAAAGCACCCCTGGTGTTAGGCAAAGAGGGTTAAGTAGAAAACTGGCATCGCAATTCCAGCGGTGTCAGTTTTGTTTTGGTCTGAATGCGCTGGT
>DUPW01000092.1 GCA_012838125.1 Papillibacter sp. | reverse complement strand
GTCCAGCCGTGGAAGCGGATTTGGCGGCTTTGGCGGCGGAAGCCGGGGCGGCTTTGGCGGCGGCAGCTTCCGCGGAGGCGGCGGATTCGGCGGCGGCGGTGGCGGCCGCAGATAAGCGCCTGAACTGAACATGACACGGACTTTACCGGCCGGCGAGGCATCGACGGCCGGTTTGTTTTTGCCCCGTCCCTGAGAGGATGGGATGAATAATATCCAGTGATATTTTGCAAGTTATTCAATAAATACCGTTAAATCGCGGAAAATTAGTGAAAATTATTCACTCAAACTACTTGAATAATCCCATGGAGGGTGCTATAGTACCTGTATGGAGTTTTGGAGGTAATAACCATGAATGACATTAAAAAAGTTGTGCTCGCCTATTCCGGCGGACTGGACACATCCATCATCATCCCGTGGCTGAAGGAAAACTATAACAACTGCGAAGTCATCGCCGTCTCGGCGGACGTGGGGCAGGGCTCGGAGCTTGAGGGGCTGGAGGAAAAGGCCATCAAGACGGGCGCGTCGAAGCTCTACATTGAAGATTTGGTGGACGAATTCGTGGAGGACTTCATTTTCCCCACCTTAAAAGCCGGCGCCAAATACGAAGGCTACCTTTTGGGCACATCCTTTGCCCGCCCTGTGATTGCCAAGCGCATCGTGGAAATTGCACTACAGGAGGGGGCAGATGCCATATGCCACGGCTGCACCGGCAAGGGCAACGACCAGGTGCGTTTTGAGCTGACGATTAAGCATTTTGCCCCGAACATGAAAATCATCGCCCCGTGGCGCGAGTGGGACATAAAAAGCCGCGACGAGGAAATCGACTACGCAGAGGCCCACAACATCCCGCTGAAAATCAGCCGGGAGACGAACTACTCCAAGGACAAAAACCTCTGGCATCTCTCCCACGAAGGCCTTGATCTGGAAGACCCCGGCAACGAGCCGCTCTACAACAAAGAGGGCTTTCTGGAGATGAGCGTCTCCCCCGAGATGGCGCCCGATAAGCCGGAGTACGTGGAGATTGCGTTTGAACAGGGCATCCCCGTTGCGGTGAATGGCCAGAAGATGAAGGGCGCGGACGTCATCCGCACGCTGAACGAAATCGGCGGCAAGCACGGCATCGGACTGTTCGACGTGGTGGAAAACCGCCTTGTGGGCATGAAAAGCCGCGGTGTGTACGAGACGCCGGGGGGCACGATCCTCTACCACGCCCACGAAGTGCTGGAGACGCTGTGCCTTGACAAGGACACCATGCACATGAAGGCGCGTCTGGCCATCGATTTTGCCAATCTCGTCTACAACGGCCAGTGGTATACGCCCCTGCGGAAGGCCCTCTCCGCCTTCGTAGACGCCACGCAAAAAACCGTCACCGGCCGTGTGCGCCTGAAGCTCTACAAGGGCAACATGATTAACGCCGGTGTCTGGAGCGACTTCAGCCTTTACAGCGAGGAACTGGCCTCCTTCGGCGAAAGCGACTACAACCAGAAGGAAGCGGAGGGCTTTATTAACCTCTTTGGCCTTCCGATTAAGACGAAAGCGCTGCTCGACCAGCAGCGGAAGGAAAAACTCGGAAAGGACTCATAAGAAATGAAACTTTGGTCCGGCCGGTTCTCCGCCGATACTGACGCCCTTGTGGACGAACTGAACGCGTCCTTACCCTTCGACCGCAGGCTGTACAAAGAGGACATCGAAGGCTCCATCGCCCACGCCGATATGCTGGCGGCGCAGGGGGTCATCGACAGGGCGGAGGCCGATTTGATTATCGCCACCCTTGGCGACATTTTGAAAGACATCGAGGCGGGCAACTTCGAGTTTAAGCTCGCCGATGAAGATATTCACATGAGCATTGAAGCGGAGCTGACCCGCCGCATCGGGGACGCGGGCAAACGTCTGCACACGGCCCGCAGCCGCAACGATCAGGTGGCCCTTGACCTGCGGCTCTACCTCAAGCGCCGCATCGAGGACATCCACGGGGAGGTTTTACACCTCATTCGGGCGCTGTACAAAATTGCCGCCGCCACCACCGACGCCGTCATGCCCGCCTACACCCACCTGCAGCGGGCACAGCCCACGACCTTTGCCCACCATATAATGGCCTACGCCGCCATGTTCCGGCGGGACGTAACGCGGTTAGAGGACTGCACCGAGCGCATGGACTACTCACCCCTGGGCAGCGGCGCTCTTACGGGAACCACGTATCCCATCGACCGCATGGCCGTGGCCAAGGCTCTCGGCTTTGCGGGGATTACGGAAAACAGCATGGACGGCGTGTCCGACCGTGACTACGTGATTGAGCTGCTCTCGGACCTGTCCATTCTCATGATGCACTTGTCCCGCTTTTCCGAGGAAATTATCCTCTGGTGTTCCTGGGAGTTTAAGTTCATCGAATTGTCCGACCGGTATTCAACGGGCTCATCCATTATGCCGCAAAAGAAAAACCCCGACGTGGCGGAGCTGGTGCGAGGAAAGACAGGGCGCGTTTACGGAAGTCTCATGGCGCTGCTCACCACGATGAAGGGCCTGCCCCTTGCGTACAACAAGGATCTGCAGGAGGACAAAGAGCAGGTCTTTGACGCGGTGGACACGGTGCTCAAATGCCTGCCCGTGTTCACGGCCATGCTGGAGACCATGACCATTAACCGCACCCGCATGCGCTCCGCGGCCCTGCAGGGCTTCATTAACGCCACCGACTGCGCCGACTATCTCGTGCGCAAAGGACTGCCCTTTAGAGACGCGTACACCGTCATCGGCCGCATTGTGGCCGAGTGCGTTCGGCGGGGCTGCACCCTTGAGACCATGACCCTCGAGGAGTACCGCGCCTTCTCGCCCCTTTTTGACGACGACGTGTTCAAAGCGGTGCGCCTTGAGACCTGCGTGGCAAACCGGCAGGTTCCCGGAGGCCCGGCGCCGAAGGCTGTCGAGGTGCAGCTTGAGGGCGTGCGGAAATTTTTAGAGGAGAGGGGCGTGACGCTCCATGACGAAGCCTAAAGTGTTCATCGACGGCGGCGAGGGGACAACGGGCCTGCAAATCGCCCAGCGCCTTTCCGGCCGTGACGACATAGAGCTTCTCGCCATCCACCACGAAAGCCGCAAGGACAGGGAAACCCGCCGGGAGATGATAAATCAGGCCGACCTTGTCATTTTGTGCCTTCCGGATGACGCGGCGCGGGAGGCCGTGACCCTCATCGAAAACGACACCACTCGCATTATCGACGCTTCCACCGCCCACCGCACCGCCAACGGATGGGTCTACGGGTTTCCCGAACTGTGTAAGGGGCAGCGGGAAGCCATCAAATCGGCGCGGTTCGTGGCCAACCCCGGATGCCACGCCGTGGGCTTTATCTCGGTGACGCACCCGCTGGTTGCCCTCGGGATTTTGCCGAAGGACTATCCGCTGACGTGTTTTTCCCTCACGGGATACACCGGCGGCGGGAAAAAGATGATTTTTCAGTACGAACAGGAGAAATCGCCGGAGCTTCTCGTCCCACGGCTGTACGGCTTAAGTCTCAGCCATAAGCACCTGCCGGAAATGACGAAAATTGCGGGCCTTGCCCGCGAGCCGGTGTTCGTCCCCGTGGTGGACGACTACGACTGCGGTATGGCCACGACGATTATGCTCCATAACGACGCGCTCACGCCCGGCACAACGGCGGAAACGATACATAAGGCTCTCTCCGATTACTACGCCGGCGAGACGTTTATCACCGTGGCCCCCGAACTGGGGGAGGGGTACTTAGGGAGCGGCTGGGGCAAAGGCACGAACCGCATGGAGATTACGGTGAGCGGCCGTGAGGGGATGACCATCGTCACCTCCCGCTTTGACAATCTCGGCAAAGGCGCCTCCGGCTCCGCGGTGCAGAACATGAATATTATGCTCGGCCTTCCGGAAACGGCGGGGCTTTCGTAAAAGCGCCGCCGCGCGCAGGCGGGCTGAAATGAGGGATGACTATGACATTTATCGAAGGCGGCGTCTGCGCCGCTGCGGGATTTCGGGCCGCCGGCATCCACGTCGGCGTGAAAACGAACAATGTCAATAAGAAGGATGTGGCGCTCATCGTCTCCGATGTGCCCTGTTCGGCGGCGGCGGTGTACACGAAAAACGCCGTGAAAGCCGCACCCCTTCTCGTGTCGCGGGAGCACCTGAAAGACGGGCAGGCGCAGTCCGTTCTCGTCAACAGCGGCAACGCCAACGCCTGTGCGCCGGAGGGGGAGGAAAACGCCCGCCGCAGCTGCCGCGCCGCGGCGAAGGCGCTGGGGATTGACGAGCGGGATGTTATTGTCGCTTCCACCGGGGTTATCGGCCAGCGGCTGCCCGTTGAGAAGATTGAACAGGGGGTGGAAAAGCTCACACCCCTTCTCAGTACAGACGGCTCCCACGATGCGGCCCTTGCCATCATGACCACCGACACCGTGAAGAAAGAGTACGCCCTTAAGACCGTTATCGGCGGTAAAACCGTCCATATCGGCGGCATCGCAAAGGGCAGCGGCATGATTCACCCCAACATGGGCACCATGCTCTGCTTTCTCACCACCGACTGCGTCATATCGCCTGAAGCGGCGCAAAGCGCGCTCCTTCAGGCGGTGCAGGTGAGCTTTAACCGCATCTCCGTGGACGGGGACACCTCTACAAACGATATGGCCTGCCTGCTGGCAAACGGCCTTGCGGGAAATATGCCCATTACCGGCCCGGGGGACGATTACGATGCCTTTCTTAATGCCTTGACTCAGCTTTGCACGAAGCTGGCCATCGACATGGCGGCGGACGGGGAAGGGGCAAAGCACCTGATTATCTGCACCGTTTCTGGCGCAAAGACGGAGCAGGACGCCGAGACGCTGGCGAAATCCGTCATCTCCTCCACGCTTACAAAGGCCGCCATCTTCGGGGCGGACGCCAACTGGGGGCGCGTCCTGTGCGCCATGGGCTACTCCGGCGTGGAGTTTGACCCGGACACCGTGGACGTAGCCTTTGCGTCTGCCGCAGGGCGGATTGACGTCTGCCGACGGGGTCGGGGGCTGGATTTCGACGAAGATTTGGCCAAGAAGATTCTCACGGAGCGGGACGTGACCATCGACATCCACCTGGAGGGCGGCGAGGCTTCCTGCACCTGCTGGGGATGCGACATTACGTATGACTACATAAAAATCAATGGTGATTACAGAACGTAAAGCGAGGTGTGAGGCCGTGTACACAAACTTTGATAGAGCGCAGACCCTTGTGGAAGCGCTGCCATACATCCAGCGGTTTCACGGCAAGGTCGTCGTCATCAAATACGGCGGCAACGCCATGATTAGCCCTGAGTTGTTTGACGCCGTTATGGAGGACATCATCCTCCTGCACCTTGTGGGCATCCACGTGGTACTCGTGCATGGCGGCGGGCCGGAAATCAACGAAATGCTCCGGAAAATCGGCAAAGAGTCGCGCTTTGTGGGCGGCCTGCGCTACACCGATAAGGAGACCATGGACATCGTGCAGGGGGTTCTTTGCGGGAAAGTGAATAAGGACCTCGTCTCCACCATCACGCGAAAGGGCGCCCGTGCCATCGGCCTGTGCGGTATGGACGGCAGCCTCATCGAAGCGGTGCGCATGACGAAAGACGGCGTGGATTACGGGCTCGTGGGGGATATCACGGCGATTAACCCCGGCGTTGTCCAGCGGGCCATCGAGGACGGGATGATTCCCGTTGTGGCCACTGTCGCCCGTGGGGTAGACAGCGACACGGCCTATAACATAAACGCCGACACCGCTGCCTCCCGCCTTGCGGTGGCCCTCAAAGCGGAAAAGCTCGTGATTCTCACGGACACACGGGGCGTTTTGCGCAATCCGGAGGATGAGGACACCCTCATCAAAGCCATCCGCAGGTCGGAAATCCCCGCCCTGATGGAGGAAAGGGTCATCACCGGCGGCATGATTCCCAAGGTGGCCTGCTGCGCCGACGCCGTGGAAGGGGGCGTGGCCCGCACCCACATTTTAGACGGGCGGGTTCCCCACTCCATTCTCATTGAAATGTTCACCGACGAAGGCGCGGGAACGATGATTTATTAAGCCCTGTACTTGAACTGGAAAGAGTGGTGCAAAATGAACAGCCAGCAGATTAAAGAGCTTTACGCCGAAAACGTTATGGAGACGTACGCCCGTTTTGACGTGGTTCTGGACCGGGGCGAGGGGGCGACGCTCTATTCACCCGAGGGGAAGGCGTACGTGGATTTTACCTCCGGTATCGGCGTCAACAGCATCGGCTATGGAAATCGTGGTTGGGCCGAGGCGATTATGAATCAGGCCGTGCGCCTTCAGCACGTCTCAAACCTGTACTACACGGAGCCGGGGGCCCGCCTAGCCGAAGCCCTCACGAAGGGAACGGGCATGAAAAAAGCCTTCTTCTCCAACTCCGGCGCAGAGTCCAACGAAGGGGCGATAAAGCTTGCCCGCAAGTACGCCCGTGATAAATACGGCCCGGGGCGGGAGTCGGTCATCACCTTAGAGCGCTCTTTCCACGGCCGCACCATCACCACTCTGGCCGCCACGGGGCAGGATGTGTTCCACCAGCACTTCTTCCCCTTTACGGAGGGCTTCCGCCACATCCCCGCAAACGATTTTGCCGCGCTGGAAGCAGAACTCGGCCGCGGCGACGTTTGCGCCGTGATGATGGAGCTGGTGCAGGGGGAGGGGGGCGTTCTGCCTCTGGATAAAGAGTATGTATCGAAAGCTTTTACCCTCTGCCGGGAAAAAGATGTGCTTCTTATCTGCGACGAAGTCCAGACGGGTATCGGGCGCACAGGCTCTCTCTTTGCCTTCCAGCAGTTTGATATCCAGCCCGATGTGGTGACCTTTGCAAAGGGCATCGCAGGGGGGCTTCCCATGGGGGGCATCCTGGCAAACCATCGCTGCGCCGGCGTCCTCACGGCAGGGACCCACGCCACCACCTTCGGCGGAAACCCCGTCTGCGCCGCGGCGGCCCTTTATGTCCTCGATACCCTCACGCCGCAGCTTCTCGAGAATGTTACCCACAAGGGCGAGTACATCCGCAAGACGATTGAAAGTTGGTCAACTCCCGCCGTCTCACAGGTGCGCGGGATGGGCCTTATGATAGGCGTCTCCCTGAAGGGCATAAAGCCCGCAGATGTGGTTGGACGCTGCATTGAAAAGGGGCTTCTCGTTCTCACCGCCGGAAGCGACGCCCTTCGGCTCCTGCCGCCCCTCACCATTTCCCACGAAGAAACTGAAAAGGGCCTTGCGCTCCTCAAATCCGTACTGGAGGAACTTCAATGAAACACCTGCTCAAGCTCCTTGACCTTAAGGGCGAAGAAATCACCCATATCCTCGACGTGGCCGACGCCCTCAAGGCGCAACGCAAGGCCGGCTTGCCCCATCCCTTTCCGCCGGGGAAGACGCTGGCGATGATTTTCGCAAAAAACTCCACCCGCACCCGGGTTTCTTTTGAGGCGGGCATTTACCAGCTGGGCGGGCACGGCATTTTCCTCTCCAGCGCGGAAAGCCAGCTGGGCCGCGGCGAGCCCATTGAGGACACCGCAAGGGTCTTAAGCCGCTACTGCGACGCTATTATGATTCGCACCTTCCAGCAGGAGGAAGTGGAAAAGCTGGCCCGGTACGCCGCCGTCCCCGTCATCAACGGGCTTACGGATTTTGCCCACCCCTGTCAGGTTCTGGCGGACCTCATGACGATTCGGGAGCACAAGAATAAACTGCAGGGGCTTAAAATATGCTATATCGGAGACGGCAACAATATGGCAAACTCCATCATCGTGGGCGGTCTGAAATGCGGGATGGAGGTTGCCGTGGCCTGCCCTGCAGGGTATGAGCCGGATAAAACAGTGCTGGATTTTGCCAAAACCGTCCCGAATGGGCAGTTTACTCTGACGACGGACCCCAAGGAAGCCGCCCGGGGCGCCGATGTGGTGTTTACGGACGTGTGGGCCTCCATGGGGCAGGAGGGGGAGGC
>DUPW01000091.1 GCA_012838125.1 Papillibacter sp. | reverse complement strand
TCGGCGGCCTCGTCCCAGCGACCGTCACGAATGAGGGCGAAATAGCCGGGGATGTCCGTCTGGGCAGGGCACTTTAAGGTACAGGAGGAGGAGCCGACCTTAATGCCGCCGAAAATGGAGTGGTAGCGATTGTCGCCCGTGATGGCGTAGCACTCCTCACCGCCTTTGCGCAGGCAGGGGAAGCGGTTTTCCGACTTGCGGAAGTACCAGCAGCGGGGCATCTGCGCGATGGTGCCGGCGATGGTGCCCATGTTGCGGATGTTCGGAGTGGCCACTTTCCTTGCCGCCTGGGCAAGGGCTGTGTACTTCTCCTGAACGAGGGGGTTTTCGGCGATATCCGTCAGGCGGGTGTTGGCGCCGATTGTAAGGGCACCCTCTTCTTCTTTTATGTAGTCCATGCCGGGGATGGACTTGACGTTTACCACGGTGGCGGGATAGTTCATCAGGAGGTTATCCTTGAGTGTTCCCAGAAGGTCCGTTCCTCCGGAAATCACGAGGTTGTTGCCTTTGAGCGCCGAAACGGCTTCATCCACCGTCGAGGCGTTAATGTGATTAAATGGTCTCATACTTTTTCACCTATGCCTTTCCCAGTGCTCTGAGAACCTTGTCGGGTGTGGCGGGCGGATCGACCCAAACGCCGATGGCGTTATGGATGGCGATGATGACAAGGTGGGTATTGGCCAGCGAATGGCTGATACCGCTTGCTCCATAAGCTGCGTTACCCGCGCGGGTTTCGAGGAACTGGCGGTCAACAGGCGGAACATCCAGCATGCCCGGCTTTCTGTAGTCGACCATGTTGTTGTTGAGCTTGACGCCGGTTCGTTCATCGTAAACATACTCTTCAAGGAGCTGACAGCCCTGACTAAAATACATAACTTGATCAATCTGGCTCTCCAGCGAGGTGGGGCGAAGCACCTTGCCCGGGTCAGCCACGACGCCGAAACGCAGAATTTCCACTTCGCCGGTTTCTTCGTCAACGGCCACTTCGCAGTAAGCCGTGTTCATGGTGTCGAGCATTTTGCCCCGACCCAGACTCCAGAGCGCCGCGGGGGGCCTTCCGGAGTAGGTGGCAACGAGGTTGCGCCGCGTCGCCTGCGCCAGCGGTACGCCGATGGAGGGGTCATCCTTTACGACGACTCTGCCGTCAATAAGGTCAAGCTCCTCAGGCTTTCTGCCCTTGAGAGGGCTCGGCTCCTTCGGGCGCCCGAAATCAAACAGGCTCGGCGGAGGCGGGTTGTTCGCCTCGTCAATGGCCGCTTCGAGAATCATTTTCTTCAGAATGTTGGCACATTCCTTCATGGCCCAGGCGGAAGCGGTGGAACCGTCCGACCCGCCGCCCACGGGGGTGAACTTCTCGCGGTAGTCGAAGTCCACTTTAATATCGTCGTACTCAAGGCCCAGTTCTTCCGCCACCACCATGGCGTTGCACTCCACGGCGAAGATACCCGTGACGGGGCCTTGCGTCGGAAGATGCACGACGCCGTCCCGCAGTTCCAGCTTACAGTCGTAGCCGGAGAAGGCGTGGCGCGGGCAAATCTGATAGCGGAAGGCCATCCCGTGCCAGCGGCCGTCCGGTAGGCGCTTTCCGCGGGCGGGATGCCACTGCCAGTTCATGAGCTTCCGGCCCGCCTCGATGCAGGCTTCAAAGCTGGGAACGGGGTTTTTGTCCTCCTGGGAAGTGGGCCCGTGGACGTTTATGCTGGCGATTTCGAGGGGGTCTTTGCCCAGCTTTTCGGCGATGAGGTAGATGGCCATGGTGCCGGCGTCCCAGTTAAAGGGGCAGTGCTGGCCGCTAAGATACATCTTTCCGCGGTTGGAGTCCACGATTTCCATCTGCTGGCGGATGTTGAGGCATCTGAGCGTGTAGTACGGGCCGTAGCCCTGATCCCCCGAGGTGCCGAAGGAGGAGCTGCCCTGTGTGCCGCCGTCAGCAATGGAGTAGTCGTCCACGGCGGTGATGAGCCCGTCATTTGTGTAGGCCACCTTGAGGTACATATAGCGTTCTTTCATCAGGAAATCGAAGGTCTCCTCCCGTGTGTTGGCCATGCGAACGGGGCGGCCCGTCCGTTTCGCCAGAAGGGGCGTGATTTCCTGACTGCGGCGCATTCCCCAGTCGCAGTATTTGCCGCCCTGGAAGATGCCTTCCTGAACGGTGCGGTTGGGGGGCATGCCGTACATGGCGCCGATGGAGTCCTTGCGCTGGACGGCGCCTTCGATATGTAAGCTCTTGCCCGAGCCTTCGTAGGGATCGTCAAACCACCAGGCTACGGAGGCAGGCGGGTTGGGGATGTGCGAAGCGAAGGCCGGAAGCTTCAAATCGTATTCAATGATGTTTTCCGCCTCTTGAAAGGCTTTGTCCACGTCCCCCTGCACGGTGATGGCGAAGGACACGTTGCCGCGCTTGGGGTGGTTTTCATCCGGCGGGGTCGTAAACAGGCCGCCGGGGATGTCCTGCAGCTCGGGCGGGCGGACGACGGGAGCGTCTTCCTCACGGCCTCTTAAGATGTCGATGACGTGAGGCATGATTTCCCATTCGATATCCAGCAGGCGGAGGGCCTCTTCGCAGATATCAAGGTTTTCCGCAACGACGATGACGCCCACCTCGGCACCTTCGTGCTCGGCGATATTGTCGAGCCACGGGCGGCGCTTTCCGAAGGAAAAGGGCGTTGCGCCGAGGTTTTTGATGTCTTCGTCTTCCCATGTGACGATGTCCACAACGCCGGGTAGCTGCCAGGCCTTTGTGGTATCCACGTGTTTAATGCGCGCGTTGGCGAATGGACTGCGCAGGATTTTAGCGTGGAGCATATCCGGCACCACGAAGTCGATGCCGAATTTCGCCACGCCTGTTGCCAGTGCATAAGAGACTTTGCCGGGGAGATTGGGTTTGCCGACGACTCTAAAGTGTTCGCGTTGCCCGTTTACACCGACTAAATCTGCCATGCGCTCAACCCTCCGTTTCGAGTTTGAGCGCGGCCTCCATGATGGCCTGCGCGTGGCGCGGATACGTTCCGCAGATACAGATATTTCCCGAGAGGGCTTCTTTGATTTCGTCTTCAGTGGGGTTCGGACTTCTGTCCAGCAGCGCTTTGGCTGAGACGACAAATCCGGGGGTGCAGTAGCCGCACTGCATCGCGTCCCAACGGCAGTAGGCATCGATAAGAGGCTTCCATTTCGGGTTGGCGGCGATGCCTTCCACGGTGGTAATGGCTTTGCCCTCACATTCGACGGTGAGCGTCGTGCAGGAGAGTACGGGGCGGCCGTCGATAATCACGGTGCAGGAGCCGCAGACGCCGCGGTCGCACATGTGCTTGGCGCCCGTCAGGCCGAGTCTAAACTGCAGGGCGCGTTTGAGTGTCCAGTGGGGCTCGATGAGGACTTCACAGTCCTTGCCGTTGATGTTCAGGACAACAATCCGCGGGACGACGGAGCCGGGGTGACATTCCTCGTAGTGCTTTGTCAGCTCGTTTAAGCTGTAGGACAGCGTATTACAGAGCGGACAGTTAAACTCCTTCAGCACCGGAGGGATCGCTCCGATTGCCGCGGCAGCCTGAGCGGAGGTGGATGCGTGCGTGAACGGCGATTTCGCAACCGGTACCGCGTTCACGGCGCTGCCTTTTCCGGCATTTTCCTCATGAATCATGGTGATCCTCCCAACTTTTTTTGTTTACATTGTATCGTTTCCGTTTGGTCACTGTCAATACAACCGCGGCAGGATGTGGATAAACGACAGATTATGACAATCGGCCGTGTAGCCGCCCGCGATTGCGTTGGAATCATACTAAATTATGCTTTCCCGAGAGCTTTGAGAACCTTGTCCGGCGAGGCGGGAGGATCGACCCAAACGCCGATGGCGTTGTGGATGGCCGTTACAACAAGGTGGGTGTTGGCCAGAGAGTGGCTGATACCCGTGGCGCCGTATGCGGCGTTGCCGCTTCGGGATTCGATGAACTCCCGCTCAACGGGCGGAACGTCCATCATGGTGGGCTTTTTGTAATCCACCATGTTCGCGTTGAGACGGACGCCGGTGCGCTCGTCAAAGACATAGTCCTCAAACAGCTGGCAGCCCTGACTGAAGAACATGGCCTGGTCCACCTGGCTTTCAATGGAGGTGCGGCGCAGGACCTTGCCCGCGTCCACTGCGGCGCCGAAGCGCAGGATTTCCACTTCGCCCGTCTCCTCGTCCACGGCCACCTCGCAGAAGAGGGTGTTCATGCAGTCGAAGACGAGACCGCCGCCGGTGAGCCAGGGCGCGAGGGGGGGCCGGCCGGAATACGTCGCGCTCAGCGGGTTCGGGGTGGCCTGTTTCAGCGGAACGGCCTTGGAGGGATCAGCTTTGACGTAAATCATGCTGTCCTTAATGTCCAAATCCTCCGGTTTGAGACCCTTGAAGGGGCCCGGCTCCGGCGGAGCTTCGGACTGAAGGGGCATAAAGGCGAAGTTCGGCATGGAATCGGCGTACTCGATGGCAGCCTCCAGAATTTTCTTCTTGAGGATGTTGGCGCATTCCTTCATGGCCCAGGCGGAGGCGGTGGAGCCGTCTGCGCCGCCGCCTACGGGGGAGAACTTCTCCTTGTAGTTGTAGACGACTTTCAGGTCTTCGTAATTGATGCCCAGCTCCTCGGCCGCCACCATAGCCACCGCTTCCACCATAAAGGCGCCGAAGACGGGGCCCTGGGTGGGCATGATGACGGCGCCGTCTCTATACTCCAGCGTGCACATATAGCCGGAGACGGAGTGGCGTGGCGACATCTGATAGCGGAAGCTCATGCCGTGCCAGCGGCCGTCCGGCAGGCGCTTCGTCCGGGCTGGATGCCACTGCCAGTTCATCATCTCCTTGCCGACTTCCACGCAGCGTTCAAAGCTGGGAACGGGGTTTTCATCGTCCTTCGACGTGGGGCCGTGGAGGTTAAGGCGGGCCACCTCGATGAGGTCTTTGCCGAGTTTTTCGGCGATAATGTAATTGGCCACGGTGATGGAGTCCCAGTTAAAGGGGCTGTGCTGGCCGCTTACGTACATCATGCCGCGGTTGGAGTCCACGATTTCCCAACACTGGCGGATGTTCTTGCATTTAACCGAGTTATAGGGGCCGTGCTTCTGGTCACCCACGGTGCCGAAGCTGGAGCTGCCCCAGATACCGCCGTCCACCACGGAGTGGTCGTCGATGGCGGTGATGAGTCCTTCGTTTGTAAAGCCTACACGAAGATGCGCATAGCGCTGCTTCATGGCAAAGTCAAAGGTCTCCTCGCGGGTGTTGATGCAGCGGACGGGGCGGCCGGTGCGCTTGGCCAGAAGGGGCGTAATCTCCTGCGCTCTGCGCAGGCCCCAGTCGCAGTACTTGCCGCCCATGAACAGGCTCTCCTGCACCACGTTGTCCAGCGGGACGTTGTACATCTTGCTGATGGGGATACGTTCCCGGACGGCGCCTTCGATGTGAAGGATCTCCTCGTCTCCCTTGTACGCGTCTTTCGACCACCACGCCACGGAACCGGAGGGGTTGGGGAAGTGGGAGGCGAAAGCGGGAATGTAGAGCATAAACTCAACGATATGGTCAGCCTGTTTAAAGCCATCATCAACATCGCCCCAGTAGACGTTGGAGTAGGCGACATTGCCCTTCTTCGGGGGATTCGGCGGGGCGTTGGGGTCTTGCATGCCGAAGGTGGGGGTATGGCGGTCGTGGGGGCGGATGACGAATGCGTCCTCCTTGCGCCCCTCCATGATGTTCACGACGTGGGGGAGGACTTCCCATTTCACGTCTAGAAGGCGCAGCGCCTCCTCGCAGATATCTTCCGTCTCCGCCACAACGATGACGCCCACTTCGGCGCCCTCCTGATCGGCGGTGTTGTCAAGCCACGGGCGGATAGGGCCCCAGTGCTCGCCGTAGCTGACGAGGTTTTTGATATCCTCGTCTTCCCAGGTGAGGATATCCACCACGCCGGCTAATGCGCGGGCTTTCGTCGTGTCCACGCTGATAATCCGCGCGTTTGCGTAGGGGCTGCGCAGGAATTTGGCGTGGAGCATGTCCGGTAGGACGTGGTCGGGCCCGAATTTGGCCATGCCCGTCGCCATCGCGTAGGACAGGACGCCGGGGAGGTTGGGCTTGCCGACGACACGAAACTCTTCTCTCTGTCCGTTTACGCCTGCTAAATCGGCCATAAGATTAACTCCTTTCGCTGCTGGGGTCTGCCGTAAAAAACCGCCAAAACAGACTCCACAAAATGGGAATGCATGGCAAAAATACGGCGCCAGCACAAGTTTCCGACCGGTAGTCTAAAGCACATCCGGCCAGTCTTTTTCTGTAATCTAATATACAGGACAAGAGGTGTTTTATCAAGGCACAAATATGTGCCCGGCACGGCGCATGAGCGGGTTTTTTCCCGCCGCAGAAAATGCGGGCGAAGGCTGTCGAACAATAAAGGGTCTTAAAGGGGAGTTTGTCTCATAATTTTCTCTTGACGCCAGCTAGTATTGGAGTATAATGAACAAAAATCCGAAAAAACGGGGAGGTCAACATGGTTAATTTCACAGGAAAAACGGCATTTATCACCGGCGGTGCCAGCGGAATCGGCCTTGGCATCGCAAAAGCCTGCGCCAAACGTGGAATGAATGTGGTCATCGCAGACATCAACAAAAGCGCCGTGGACGAAACCGTCACCCTCTTTGAGAACAACTGCTGGCCTGTGCTGGGCCTTCAGCTGGACGTCACCGACCGGGCCGCCTACAAAAAGGCCGCGGACGAAGCGGAGTACAAGTTCGGGAAAATCCATCTCCTTGTAAACAACGCCGGCATCGGCGTGCCGGAAGGGAAGCTCTGGGAAGATAAGAACGAGGATATTGACCTCGCCATCGACATAAACTACCGGGGCGTCCTCAACGGCATCAAGGAAATTGTCCCGCGGATTCTGCGCCACGGCGAGGAGGGGCATGTGGTGAGTACTGCGTCAAAGGCGGCGATTGTACCCGTTCCCGGCTTTACCCTCTACAACTCCTTGAAAATGGCCGTCGTCACCGTAATGGAGACCCTCGCTGTCGACCTGCGGGAGACGAATGTGGGCTCAAGCGTGTTTTGCCCCGGACCTTATCAGAGCAACTTAGGCTACTCCTCCGGCCGCATCCGCTCCGAGCGCCTCGGCGTTGAGATGCCCAGCTTCGGAGCGCCGAAGGACGGCGAAAAAGCGCCGCCCCCGCCGCGGATGGACGTGGATTTCACGAAAGTCATCCGCTATCCGGAAGATGCCGGCGAGCGCGTCCTGCGGGGCGTGGAACGGGGGGATCTGTACATATTCACCCACGCAGACTTCAAGCGCGGATGGGACGCCCGCGCCGCCGCCATCTCCAAGGCCTTCCCCGACGAGCCGGATAATCCCGATTTTCAGAAAGTCTTTCCCATGCTGGTTTACAACCCGATTTATGAAAAGCAGGAAAAAGTCCCAGGCCTTGCGCCGGCTGTCAAATAGAAAAGCGAGAAACACAGCTGCTCCATCTATATTCGGAGCGGCTGTGTTTAACTTTTGGCGTCATGCGTAACTGCACCTTGCGAAGTGGGAATGAGTGGATTATAATACGCACAAAGTATAGAAGGAGGCGCGGCCGCGCCATCCTGCATGGTGGGTGACAATCGCCCGTTTACAGAAGGGCAGGGGAGTCAGGAGGCGGCTGCGAAGGGATATGAAAATCATCATCATCGGAAATGGGAAGGTCGGCTACAGCCTCGCCGAAAACCTGTCCGCAGAGGATAACGATATTACGGTCATTGATAACGACGCCGAAGCCCTCCGTCGGGCGGCGGAGGACCTTGACGTCATGTGCATCAAAGGAAACGGCGTGAGCACGTCCGTCCTTATGCTGGCGGGGGTGAAAAACGCCGATGTCGTCATCGCCACCACCAACAGCGACGAGCTGAACATGGTCTGCTGCATGACGGCGAAGAAACTCGGCGCCACCCACACCATCGCCCGCATTCGTGACCCTGAGTACGCCAGCGAGCTCAGCCAGCTCATGGCCGACCTTGCGCTGGACCTCGTTATCAATCCGGAGCAGGCTGTGGCCAGCGAAATCGTCCGGCTTTTAGAGTTCCCGCCCGCCATCGACATCGAAATCTTTGCAAACGGGCGGGTTATTATGGTGGAGATGAAGGTGGCGGAGAATCTGTCCATCGCCGGCAAGGCCCTTAAAGACATCGCACAGGCAGGTTCCTCCTCCGTTCTCATCGGCGCGGTAGTCCGGGGGGAGGAAGTGGTCATTCCCCGGGGTAATTTCGTCATTGAAGAAGGGGATATTGTCTACGTTGTGGGGCGGCCCTCCCGTGTGTACGATTTCAGCCGGAAAATCGGCGTACACGTCCAGAAGATAAAAAACGTCATGATTTTAGGCGGCGGGCGCGTTGGCTACTATCTGGCGAAAACCCTCAGCGAGATGGATATTAAGGTCAAAATCATTGAGCAAAACCGCGCACGCTGTGAGCACCTCACGGAGCTTCTGCCCCGCGCGCTCATCATCCACGGGGACGGAACGGACGAAAAACTCCTGCTGTCCGAAAACATCGAGGATATGGCTAGCTTTATCTCCGTCACAGGGCACGATGAGGACAACGTCATCTCCGCGCTGCTGGCTAAGCAATATGGCGTCTCGAAAGCGATTGCAAAGATTAACCGCGGGGCGTATTTCAGCGTCATTAAGAATATGGCTATAGACAACGTGGTCAGCCCCAAGCTGATTACGTCAAACCATATACTGCGCTATATTCGTGGCCTGAAAAACGCCGAGGGCAACCCCGTTAAAACGCTCTACCGTCTGGTGGGCGGCCGGGTGGAGGCGGTGGAGTTTGACGCTGACCGCACCTTCCGCCTTCTCGACAGGCCCCTGAAAGACCTGCCCATTGCCGGGGGGATTCTCATTGCCGCCATTGTGCGAAATAACGAGATAATCATCCCTCGGGGAAACGACGTCATAAGGCAAGGCGACAGCGTCATTCTCATCACAAAGGACAGACCGCTCACCGACTTAAACGATATTCTTCTGGCAAAGAGCGGCTTGGAGTAAACATCTAAATGGTATTGCGCCGCCGTATCCGGGCGGCGCAATTTTCTTCGCCGGGACGGGATATTTGCTTTCTTTTATCCAGCGCAGATTTTCCCAGCGCTCCTTATTAAGAGGGGCGCATTGCTTGACTGCTTGCCATACCGGTACTCGCTCCCTTATAAGGGGAGCGCTTTTTTGCACCAAAGCCCGCGACGAGCTGAGGACATGCGCGGCAGACACCGGCACGGCGCAAGCGGGGGCATTTATCGTCCGCTTCCAAAAAGTTGACGAAAATGCGCCAAAGATGCTGCATTTACCGAGGGCTCTGTGGTAAAATGGTAACAACTAGCAGAAATTTGAAGGAGGTCAAACTAAGTGGAGACTTGGTCCATTATCCAGCCGCCCCCCGGCACCTTTGAGACGCCGATGGTGGATGTCAGCACTATTACCCGAAAGTTTTTGGATATTCCCTACGCATCGCAGTCTTCCAGCCAGAAGCTGGACATTTACCTGCCGAAGGAGGGGGAGGGGCCGTTCCCGACGCTCATTTTCATCCACGGCGGCGCTTTTCTCTTCGGCAACAAGCAGGATACGCAGCTTCTACAGGCCTTAGACGGCATCAACCGGGGCTACGCCGTTGTGTCCGTGGAATACCGGCTGGCCACGGAGGCGAAGTTCCCCGCCGGCCTCTTTGACGTCAAGGCCGCCATCCGCTTTTTGCGTGCCCACGCGGCGGAGTATAAGCTGGACCCGAACCGCTTCGCCTCCTGCGGAGACAGCGCCGGCGGCTACTACGTGGTGATGGCGGCGGCTACCCAGAACAACCCGGCTTTTG
Organism: Papillibacter sp.; assembly: GCA_012838125.1. Taxonomy (GTDB): domain Bacteria; phylum Bacillota; class Clostridia; order Oscillospirales; family Oscillospiraceae; genus Sporobacter. The sequence continues at coordinate 2,927 of DUPW01000091.1, read as the reverse complement.
AGGACCTTTCCATGGGGTGGGCTGAATACTCCAGCGCCGTTTCCGCGGTAGTCAGCTGGTTCGGCTGCTTTGATATGCTCCGGATTCGCCAGACCGTTCCGGCCGACTCTCCTCTTGCCGACCCCAACTTCCCGGATATCGACAAGGCGCTGCTGGGCGCCCCGTCCACGGATATTGAGGGGCTCATGTACTTTACGAACCCCATCAACTTTATCACATCCGATTTTCCGCCCATCTACGTGACCCACGGAACGGCGGACGTGATTGTGTCCGTGGAGCAGTCGCTTCTCCTTGCCGAGAAGCTCAAGGCCGTTCTTCCGGCGGAGAAATACGAAGTTGAAATCCTTGAGGGATTTAACCACGGCGGGTTTGAAATGCGTTGGAATGAGAAGGAGTACATAGACAAGACGTTTACCTTCCTTGACCGTTTTATGAAATAAAAAAAGCCCTTTCCGCAGAAGCGGAAAGGGCTTTTTCGTGAAATTTATTTAATCGTGATAAGCAGCTCGCCGGCTTTGACCGTCTGGCCGGGTGCGACCAGAACCTGATCGACTGTGCCGGCCATGCGGGCCACGACGCTGGTTTCCATCTTCATGGCCTCGATGATGGCGAGGACCTGATTGACTTCCACCTTGTCGCCGGGGTTGACGTTGACCTTTGAAATCATGCCGGGGATAGAGGCGCCCACTTGGCTCTTGTCTTCGGGGTTGGCGAGAACCACGTGCTTTGCTGTGGTCTCCACCGTCGGATCGGGCACGGTGACGTCCCGACGCAGACCGTTGAGTTCGAAGTGGACGTTACGGGTGCCGTCTTCATTGACGGTGCCGAGGCCAAGGAATTTAATGATGAGGGTTTTGCCGTTTTCAATTTCCACCGTGGTGGTTTCGCCGACGGCCATGCCCTCGAAGAAGACGTGACTGTTGAGGTTCGTGACGGATTCGTATTCCTGACAGTGCTTGTAGTAATCCATCATGACCTTCGGATACAGGCACCAGGAGATGAGATCCCGCTCCGTCGGGTCGGAGGTGTACTGGCTGACTTCCTCCCGGACCTTTTCCCAGTCCACGGGCTCAAGCAGCTCACCGGGGCGGCAGGTAATGGGCTCTTCGCCCTTGAGGACCACCCGCTGGATATCCTCCGGGAAGCCCCATGCAGGCTGACCCATCATGCCCTTGAAGTAGCTGACCACGGAGTCGGGGAAGGTGAGGGCTTCGCCCTTTTCCACGAGGTTCTCCGGCGTGAGGTTGTTCTGCACCATGAAGATGGCCAGATCCCCCACCATTTTCGAGGAGGGCGTGACCTTCACGAGGTCACCCAGCATATCGTTGACGGTCTTGTACATCTCCTTGACCTCCTCGAAGCGGTCGCCCAATCCAAGTGAGACCACCTGCGGGTAGAGGTTTGTGTACTGGCCGCCGGGGATTTCGTAGCGGTAGATTTCCGTCATGGGGCCGGTGAGGCCTGTGTCGAATGCCTTGTAGTACTTGCGGACGTCGCTCCAGTACTCCTCCAGCTTCTGCAGGCGGATGGGGTCGAGGCCCGTATCCCGCTCCGTCCCTTCAAGGGCGGAGACGATGGAGTTCATGGAGGGCTGGGAGGTGAGGGCGGACATGGAGGCGATGGCCGTGTCCACAATATCCACGCCGGCTTCCGCGGCGAGAAGAATGGCCGCCACCTGATTGCCGCTGGTGTCGTGGGTGTGGAAGCGGACGGGGATGCCAATCTCCTGCTTGAGGGTGGAGATGAGCTTCTTCGCCGCGTAGGGCTTTAAGAGGCCGGACATATCCTTAATGGCGAGGATGTGGGCGCCGCGACGCTCGAGCTCCTTGGCGAAGTCCACATAGTATTTCAGTGTATACTTATCCCGTTTCGGGTCGAGAATATCGCCGGTGTAGCAGACGGCCGCTTCGAGGATTTTGCCCTGTTTAAGGACTTCGTCCATGGCGATTTCCATGCCGGGAATCCAGTTGAGAGAGTCGAAGACGCGGAACACGTCGATGCCGCTGCCGGCGGCCTCCTGCACGAACTTGCGCACGAGGTTATCCGGGTAGTTAGTGTAACCCACGGCGTTGGAGCCGCGCAGGAGCATCTGGAAGAGGATGTTCGGAATCTTTTTGCGCAGCCGGTCAAGGCGCTCCCAGGGGTCTTCGTGGAGGAAGCGGTAGGCCACGTCGAAGGTGGCGCCGCCCCACATCTCCAGTGCGAAGACGTCCGAGAGGATATCCGCCGTAGCCTCCGCCACGTTCACCATGTCGATGGTGCGCAGGCGGGTGCTGAAGAGGGACTGGTGCGCGTCCCGCATGGTGGTGTCGCCGATGAGGACTTTCTTCTGATCGAGGACCCAGTCCCGCACCGCCTCGGGGCCCTTTTCGTCAAGCAGCTGCTTGAGACCCGGCGGGGGAGGACGGCGCACCGGCTCGGGAATACGGGGTTCTTCGTACTCCGGCTTTTCCGTGGTGTCGCCGGAGACCTGTATGTTTGCGATGAACCGGAGCAGGCGTGTGCCACGGTCCCGGGAGCCGGTAAACTCGAACAGTTCCGGCGCGTTGTCGATAAACTTCGTGTGGCAGTCCCCCGAGAGGAAGTAGGGGTGATGGAGAATGTTCGTGACGAAGGGGATATTCGTCTTGACACCCCGGATGTGCAGCTCGTTAATCGCCCGCACCGCCTTGCGGCAAACGCCGGTGAAGGTGTTGTCCCAGACGGTGACTTTCACCAGCAGCGAGTCGTAATAGGGGGAGATAATGACACCCGTGGCGGCGTTGCCGCCGTCAAGGCGCACGCCGAAGCCGCCGCCTGAACGCTAAACGGTTATTTTGCCGGTGTCCGGAGCGAAATTATTCTGGGGGTCCTCGGTGGTGACGCGGCACTGTATGGAGTAGCCCCTGCAGGCGACCGCGCTCTGGTCCGGAATGCCGATCAGAGGG